>JAOUFU010000268.1 GCA_029858035.1 Phycisphaerae bacterium | reverse complement strand
TTGCGTTTGCCTTCAAAGTACATACTATTTAAATAGTTATACGCGTACAGTACAAAAACTGATGTTTCTTGCAACTGGCAATAAGATCTGCAACAGGCAGGGGTTCTGCTCCGTCGCCCGGTGGGGTTGGACACGATAAAGGTGAGTGGGAGCACAATTATTGCCGGGCGATTCCGAGGACTGCCGGCTAATGTGAATAAATGTACCCTGCGAGCATGACCTATGAATCAATGGAGCGGTCAAGCAAACATCCAGCGATGACAGGGGCAACGTCCGGGGCATTCGAGGTTTTTCGGGTGGACACACCTTTAGTTTTTCAATAAAGGCAGAACTTTCTTTGAATTTGCTCAGCGGATGATATATAATCTCGTAACCTGTGAATTTGCATTTATAGTACTATGATATCATTACGACAAAAGATGTCGAAGAAGCTAAGTATCTTGGAAAATCTTCAAAACGACTATGTGTATCCTGGATTCCAGGGGGATGAGGAGGACGTATGTACTGTGGCCGAATGTTCTGAATTCTCTATTAAGAAACTAAGAATATTGGTCGGAAAATAATCTATGGAAAAAGCTATTGCTATTCTCGCAGCAGGTATTGGAAGTCGATTTGGTGGATTCAAACAGATGGATCCAATTGGTCCAAATGGTGAATTCATTATTGATTATTCGGTATATGATGCGATTAGAGCCGGCTTCAATAAAGTGGTCTTTATTATTCGACATGATATTGAAGGGCCGTTCGAAAAAACAATTGGAAAACGCGTTGGTAAGCTTGTGGAAACATGTTATGCATTTCAGGAGCTTGATGATTTGCCGGTAAAAATTGCAAGAGATCCTAATAGAACGAAACCCTGGGGGACGGTTCAGGCCCTCTTGGCCTGTGTTGATACTATAAACGAGCCATATGCTATACTCAATGCTGATGATTTTTACGGTAGAGAGTCTTACGAGGTATTATCCCGGTATTTAGATCGCATTTCTGCTGCCGATAGTAATGCCTGCATGGTAGGATTTCAATTGGATCACACGCTCTCGAAGTATGGCAGTGTGACGCGGGGAATATGCCAATCGAATCAGAACAGTATGCTCCAGGCGATTGAAGAAACACCAGGCATCCATTATGAGGGTGACAATGTGTTTTATGAGGATCACAATGGAACCCGGAAAGGATTAAATAACGATGATCTTGTCTCCATGAACATGTGGGGATTTGATCCTTCCTTATTTGGTGCGTTTAGAGAAGAATTTGTGACATTTCTTGAGACTCAGGCCCATGAATTAAAATCGGAGTTAGTCATACCTACGGCCGTTAATCTCTTAATCGGTAAGGGCAAAGCAACAGTTAGAGTGCTGCATACCCCGAGCGACTGGTTTGGCATAACTTATCCCGAGGATAAAGCGGGTGTTAAAGAAAAGACTAACGCCTTAATCGAGGCTGGCGTGTATCCGGAGAATCTGTGGGGATAGGAAAGCGTATCTGAATACTATCGTGAGTCTACACGCTTTGATAATCATTATCGATACGTGCATTGTAATCACGACATGCAAAATACAAAACATGATCCTTTCATTGCTCTTTTCCCTCTGAGGCTTGGGTGCTCCTTGAAATTAGCCGGATTATTCTGCTATAGGGTCAATGATTTTTGTAAACGGCTAATGCTGAGATGACTTTACAGTATCTGTGAAGCTTAAGTAAGCTGCCGTGATCCTGATCGGTCCCCGAATTATGTAACAACTTTGATTAGAGAGTTATCTACATTTCCTCTCCTGTATTCTGGAGGCTGAGCCGTAGGCTGGCCGGAAGCAATACAGCGTTCAACAAATTCCACAGAGGTTAAATCACCCAGCGAACTATGTGGACGATTATTATTATATTCCAATCGCCAATCTGGTGCAATCGCCTTTGCCGACACCTAACACTTGAAGAATGGGAAGCGCACGCGAGAAGCTCCGAAGCTTGGCTGATAAGTCGTAACGAGCGTGCCTCAAAACAAAAAATATATGGTAACAGAGATTTTAGTATTTGATTTTGAACTCTTCATGGTTGGCCAGCGCACAGAGGCACTTTCTCCGGCATCTGTACCTTTGAAACCGGTTGCAAATAGGGCAGTATTCAATTTTTCTGTTTACTGCTTTTGGTAATACTTCATCGCCTCGGGAATCAGTTCCTTGATGTTTCTGATTCTGGTCGAGTCGGCGGGATGTGTGCTCAATATCTCCGGCGGTGCCGCCTGGTCCCCTTTGGAAGCGGCCATTCTTTCCCAGAAGCTGACCGCTTCATTCGGATTGTAGCCGGCCAATGCCATAAATATCAGTCCCAAATGGTCTGCTTCGTTTTCGTGTACCCTGCTGTAGGGAAGCAATACCCCGACTTCGGTTCCTATGCCGTACGAGCGCATAAACAGGTCCTTTGTTTGTTCGGGTCTATTTGCCAGGGCCTTCGACAAGGCCATACCCCCCATCTCAACAATAAGCCCCTGGGTCATTCTTTCAGCGCCATGCTTTGCAACAGCGTGCGCGATTTCATGACCCACTACCACAGCTAAACCTGCTTCTGTTTGTGTTACCGGCAGCAGGCCGGTATATACGACCACCTTTCCTCCCGGCATGCACCAGGCATTTAACGACTTATCTTCGACGAGATTAAATTCCCATTGGTATCCTTTCAATTGGTCTAAGAGATTATTCTCGGTGTAATACTTTTCTACCGCCTTTTGAATTCTGCCGCCGAGACGCTTGACCATTTGGGTTTGCTCGACATTAGTGCTCAGCTTGTTTTGAGAAATAAACTCGCCGTAGGATTGGAAACTCATTGAATTCATAATCGAAGCGGGAACAAGGTTGAACTGTTTTCTGCCGGTGATTTCAACCTGCGAGCAGGAAGATAGTAGTGAGAGAAAACCACAAAAAACAATTATTCGATATTTCACAGGTTCGCTCATTGGATTCATCCTTTCTTCATAAAGCCAATCATTTTAATCTTTGGCGGTGTTACGAGCTCGTTTAGTTGGTTTTTATAATATCCCATATATCCTTAATCGTTGTGTCCGAGATACTTGGTAGGACTAGCTCGCCCTCTTTTTTCAAAGGCAGCCTGATTAATCCCAAAGCTGGCGTGTCAACCGACAAACCCAATTCTGCATTGTATGGGATTTTTGAGCCGGGCCTGATTCCCTTCAATGCTTTCAACATTTCTAAATAGTTTATTTTGGCCGGTAAGGAAATTGTTTTACTGCTTTTGGCGGGCACCGTGGTTTGCGATTTGGAACTGCCTGAAAGAAACTTATCAGCACCGGTGGATAAGCTGTAGTCGAAGTTTGTCAATGGCAAAGCAGCCGGATAGTGGTTGTCAATCTCGACATCGAACAGAAGCGTTGCTGAGTCTAATGTTGCCTCCTCGAATTTCAGGCTGGTCAATCTCGCGGTTGGTTTCTTAAGGTTTAGAGCTTCATGCATGGTTTCGCAGCCTGCAAAGAAGGCCATCATAAAGGTTAGGGCAAAAATCAGATATCCTCTATCTACCATAGTTCCAACTCCTTTACAAAATGTTGCCGTTATAATAGTATGTTTTGTTGGTCAGGTCAAGTATTTGAAAAAACCGATTTTCCCACTGTTATTCGGATTAATTTGGCACAAAAGAATGTGGCGACCGTATAGGAAAATTTTTAGTTGATTTATCAATATTACAATCTATCGCGGCATCGAGTAGACGTACTATAGCTCTCACATTTAGGCACAGTTTGTGTCCCTTTTCTCAGCTTTTTGGGCTTGGTATACCTGCAACCACGGTACAGGCAAGGAGCCCGTTATCTACCAATCTCGAAAGTGTGTTGATTTTGTAAGTGTTTGTATATATGTAGTTTATCAAAAGCATAAAAATTGGTAAACATTTTCAATGTCCTCTGCATGTTGATGAATTCAAACATATTGCGGAATGCTGGTGGATGGATTAAGATCACTAAAAGGTTTGAATTGACGAAAACTATCTTCCACGCTACACTTCTCTTATCGCTCTTTTTAATGAAAGGCAAGTTGTATTAACTGGTTACCAATTTGACCAGCTTTGAAAATGGAATTGGAGGAAAATTCATGATTGGGCCAAAAACAAATCAATCACACCCGATATCGAGGCGTATGTTTTGCCGGTCGGCGATTGCTGCGGCTGCGGCGATTTACTTCTCCCGGCGTCACGCCCAGGCATCGGAAATAAAGAATAAAGTCAAATTCTTCAAAAATCTCGGACATGATCACATTGGCGTCAGGGCCAATCAGCAGCAGGCCATGGAGTATGCAGTCAAGTACGGTTTTGACGGCATCTCTCCGAACTTGGGCGAATTTGAGAACAAATCCCCCGCCCAGATTCGCGACTGGGTCGAGACAATGAAAGCAAAGGGCATTCGATACGCTTCGAGCGGTTTGCCCGTTCAGTTTCAAAGAGGCCAGGAACAGTTTCAGAATGGCCTCGCCCGGCTGACTAAGCAGGCTAATCTCTTAAAGCAATTGGGCGTCGATCGTATGGTCACCTGGATTACGCCCGGTCACAAAGAGCTCACATACCTGAAAAATTTCGAACAACACAGGAAACGACTTCGGGAAGTGGCAAAGGTGCTGAAAGACAGCAACATCCGGCTCGGACTGGAATTCGTTGGGCCAAGGACATCTCGGATGCGTTATCGTTTTCCTTTCATCTGCACCCAGTTGGATATGATGGAGCTTGTGGGGGCAATTGATACGGGAAATGTCGGCCTCCTGCTGGACAGTTGGCATTGGTACACCTCACACGGGACAGTACAAGAGCTGCTTCAGCTATCGAACAAAGACATAATCCACGTTCACGTAAACGATGCACCGGCCGGTATCCCAACCGACCAGCAAGTCGATAACCGGCGCATGCTGCCTGTCACCACAAACGTGATCGATCTTAAGGGATTTATCAACGCCCTCGTGAAAATTGGTTACGATGGCCCTGTTGAATGTGAGCCTTTTGATCAGGAGCTTAGCAGGATGGAGGACAATGCCGCCCTGCAAAAAACCATCGAATCGCTTAACCGTTTGTGGGACCTGATAACAGTTTGAACGAGCCATGTACAAGGCTTGCGGCAACAATAGTGAAAAGTTGATGAAATCCGAGGAAATTTCTGGTATAATGTAGTCTGAACTCTTAAGCAGTATCGTAGTTCGGTGTCTATGAGAAATGTCAGATAAAAACAATATCTCTGTGTCGAAGGAGGACAACATGTCTATACGTGTGAACCGTCGTAGCTTTATGAAAAAATCCCTTATTGCATCCACAGGCAGCGCCTTTGCAATTGATTCAGCGAAAGGCGCCGGGAAGGAAAGCCTCACTATCCGGGTTGAGCCTGGTTCGAAAGCCACATTGCCACAGGGGAAAATAGGCGATTTAAAAGTCAGTCGTATGCTGCTCGGCGGCAACCTTCTGACACACTACACGCACAGCCGCGACCTGCAGTACGTCTATAATCTAACCGCCAATTACAACACCGAAGAGAAAATTCATGAAACCATGGCGCTGGCTGAGGCGCACGGCATAAACACACTCTCGATTCACAATCCCCCTGGAATCGTGCCGATGCTCAAGAGGTATCGCTACCGCTACGGCGGCAAAATGCAGTGGATCATCTGCCCGACCGCCCCTGTCGAGCCAGGCATGAAGGCATACACAGAACAGGTCAAAGACCTTATTGATAACGGCACCGAAGCCATCTATCTGTGGGGGGTCCACTCCGACCGGCTTATTGCCGAAGGCAAGGTCGACCTGGTCCGGCAGGCCGTGGAGATCGCCAAAGACCATGGTGTCCCCTCCGGCGTCGGGGCACACGACCTGCGCGTCGTCGTCGCATGTGAGAAGAATAAGATTGCCAACGATTTTTACATCAAGACGTTCCACCATCATAATTATCCAACCGGGCCGAAGCCTGACGAGTTAAAGAATCCCTATCAGGAAATTCCGGGCTATTGGTGCAAGGATCCTGCCGAGACTATCGAGGTCATGAAGAGCGTCACGAAGCCCTGGATTGCCTTTAAAGTCATGGCTGCCGGTGCGATCCCGCCAAAGGACGCCTTCCGCTACGTGTTGGAAAACGGTGCCGACCACATGCTTGCCGGCATGTTCGATTTCGAAATCGCCGAAGACGTCAAAATTTTCAATGAAATCGTCTCCGGTCTAAAAAACAGGACCCGCCCCTGGAGAAGCTGAGAATCCCTGTATCTGTAGGGTGGGCCATGCCCACCGAAAATCTGTATCTGTAGGGTGGGCCATGCCCACCGTGTAATCTGGCGTGTAATCTGGGGACACCATACTAATTTATTGACAGGAATTG
>JAOUFU010000127.1 GCA_029858035.1 Phycisphaerae bacterium | reverse complement strand
GGATGTTGGGAAAAGAGGGTAAAAATATCGATGCTGTAACAGTATCGACACCGGACAATCTCCATGCGGTGGCGGCCATGATGGCTATCAAGATGGGCAAGCACGTGTATTGCCAGAAGCCCTTAGGCCACGATGTTTTCGAGGTGCGCAAACTCACCGAGGAGGCCCGAAAGCACAAGGTAATGACACAGATGGGCATTCAGATTCACGCCGAAAATGAGGTCAAGCGCGTGGTCGAAGTTATAAAATCCGGGATTATAGGCGAGGTTCGAAAGGTGGATATCTTTAGCAACAAGAACTGGGGGGGCGGCACCCGGCCGACAGATACCCCGCCTGTGCCTGAGACTTTGGACTGGGATTTGTGGCTTGGGCCGGCAGCGTGGCGGCCTTACCATCCAACTTATTTGCCGGGTAACTGGCGGCGATGGTGGGATTTTGGAACGGGCACGTTAGGGGACATGGGCTGTCACATAATCGATCCCGTTTGTTGGGCCCTTGACTTGCATTATCCTCTGAGCGTGGAAGCAGAGCCCGGCGAGTTTAATAATGAAACTTACCCGCAGAAGACAATCGTGAAATGGGAGTTTGGTGAACGAGGCGGTTTGCCTCCGGTTACACTTACCTGGTATGACGGTGCCAACAATCCTCCACGACCTAAAGAGCTTGATGAAGGTCGGAACTTGCCCGGTCAGGGGGGAGTGTACTATGGCGAAAAAGGCACTCTGCTCGCCCCACACATGGGAACACCAAGACTGATACCGGATTCGAGTATGAAGGGCTTCGAGTTTCCCGAACCGTCCCTGCCTCGGGGCATCAACCATTACCAGGAATGGATCAGGGCATGTAAGGGCGGTCCAAAGCCCTCGACAAACTTCGACTACTCCGGGCCGTTGACGGAAACTATCCTGTTGGGCAATATTGCAGCGCGGGCCGGAAAGAAATTACTCTGGGACGGGCCGAAACTCAAAGCCACTAATGTGCCAGAGGCCAACCAATATCTAAAACGTAAGTACCGCCAGGGATGGACCTTGTAATTAATTATTCAATCATAGAGATTGTGGTATTAGATTAAAAAATTTTTACTGGAGACAAAGAAATGAATTGCAAAGAGAAATTTATTGTTGCTGTGCTCGCAGCGGTTTGTTGCGGCTGCTGGTTACCAAATGTATGCGCAGCTAATGGTGGTCAGGAAAACTGGCGGCTGGGAATGCAGGCGTACTCGTTCAACCGCTTTACGTTCTATGAGGCGGTGGACAAGACCAAAGCGCTCGGCATGCGCTACATCGAGGCCTATCCCGGCCAGCGACTCAGCAAGGAAAAGCCCGATGTAAGCTTCGATCATAATATGTCCTCCGACATCAAAAGGGAAGTCAAGCAGAAGCTCCAGGAATCGGGCATTAAGCTGGTGAATTATGGCGTGGTCGGATTGTCAAATAACGAGGCCGAATGCCGAAAGGTGTTTAATTTTGCCCGTGATATGGGGATTGAGACGATTGTTTCGGAGCCCCCGGAGGATGCGTTTGGTTTGTTGGACAAATTATGCGACGAATACAAGATTAACGTCGCCATCCACAATCATCCGAAACCCTCGCATTACTGGGATTCCGAGACCGTGCTTAAAGTCTGCAAAGATCGCAGCAAGCGAATCGGTGCCTGTGCGGATACCGGCCACTGGTTCCGGTCGGGGCTGAATCCTGTTGAGCAGTTGAAGAAGCTCGAAGGCCGTATTATCAGCCTGCATTTTAAGGACCTCGACCAGGGACACGATGTGATATGGGGGACAGGAAAATGCGATGTAAAGGCGATGCTGACAGAATTGAGCCGGCAGAACTTCAAGGGTTCGTTCTCAATCGAGTATGAGCACAACTGGCTGAATTCCATGCCTGAAATCGCTGAATGCGTTCCATACTTCGAGCGGACCGCTGCTGAGCTGGGCCAGAGCGATTGGCAGTGGATATTCAACGGAAAAGACCTTACAGGCTGGGATGGTGACCCGCGCCTGTGGTCGGTCAAGGATGGGGTTATCCGCGGCGAGACTACGAAAGAAAACCCGGCGCGTGGCAATACGTTTATTGTCTGGCGCGGCGGCAAATTAAAGGACTTTGTTCTCAAGATTAAGTTCCGCATCCAGAACGGCAATTCAGGTATCCAGTATCGCAGCAAAGAGATGGACAAGTGGCGCATCACCGGCTACCAGGCGGAGGTTGAAAATAATCCCGGTAAAGTGGGATTTCTATACCACGAGGCCGGCCGGGGCTGGCTGGTCAACGTCGGTGATTCTATGTTGATTGATAAAGACGGAGAGAAACACGTTATCGGCAAGGTCTCCGATGTCGAGGCCCTCAAAGAGGCCGGTTACTACAAGATGCAGGACTGGAACGAATACACCATCATCGCCGAGGGTAATCATTTGAAGCATTACCTTAACGGCTATCCGATGATAGAGCTTGTAGACAACGACCGGGTGACCAACCCTGATGATCCAAAGGACCGCAATGGTGCCGCCAGGGAAGGTAACCTGTCGCTGCAGATTCACGCCGGGCCGCCGATGGTAGTCGAGTTCAAGGACATAAGGATAAAAACCCTGAAGCCGAAATACGGTGACACCGCCGTGCTTTTTAACGGCAAGGACCTCAACGACTGGGAAGTCAAGGGTGACAAGGACAAGAGCAAATGGGTCGTCGGCACCGCCGCGATATCATCCGAGAACCCGAAATTGCTTGTGGCCAAAGACGGCGGTAATGAAATGATCAATCTTGCCGGTGACCACGGGAGCAGTCTCGATATTTACTCAAAGGCCAAATGTGGCGATTGCCGTATCGAATTGGAAGTAATGGTGCCACAGGGTTCCAATTCGGGCATCTATGTGATGGGTGAATACGAAATACAGGTGCTGGACAGTTGGGGCAGGGACGAGATGGGCAGCGGCGATATGGGCGCGGTTTATGGTGCGTCTCCGCCAACGGTCAATGCCTGCAAGAAACCCGGCGAATGGCAGAAATATGTGATAGACTTTCTCGCTCCGAAATTCGATGCAAGTGGCAAAAAGATTAAGAACGCCGAACTCGTCAGGGTGGAACTTAACGGGCTGTCGCTGCACAAACCCCTTGAAATGAAGAGCCAGACGCCCGGCGGTGTTTACGGCAGGGAGGCACCTACGGGCCCGCTTATGTTCCAGGGCAACCACGGACCGGTAGCGTATCGCAATATCAAGATAAAACCCTTGCTAAAATAGCCGTATATTGAGCATAAGTTTTATTGGTTAACTCAGATAAGAAAACTTTGAGACTGCCTTGACAGCCATCGAAAATGATGGGATAATAATTCAGATGTACAATTAATGATTAGTTTGTTAAATTTATGGAGTTGATACAAGAAAAATGAATGATCAGAAGACAAAAAAGCAAATAGACAGGCGCAGCTTTCTTCGTTCCTCGGCTACTGTCGGGGCGGGGTTGGTACTTTCGCCAATGATTGTAGGCCGGTCAGAAGGTGCTGCAAAAGGAGATGATATCAACATAGCCCTGCTCGGTTGCGGAGCACAGGGACAGGTCTTGATGAATGCCTGTCGAAACATACCCGGCGTTCGCTTTAAGGCGGTCTGCGATATCTGGACGGCTTATAATCAAACACGAGTTTCCAGGTTGTTGAAAAGGTATGGCCACGAGCACAACACTTATGTTGACTACAAGGAGATGCTCGATAAGGAAAAGGACCTTGATGCGGTAATAGTTGCCACGCCCGACTTTTGGCACGCCGAACACACCGTTGCCTGTCTGAAGGCCAGCCTGAATGTCTACTGCGAAAAAGAGATGTCCAATACGCTGGAGGGAGCCAAGCGGATGGTAGAAGCCGCGAAGGAAACCGGCAAGCTGCTGCAGATTGGCCATCAGCGTCGGAGCAATCCCCGCTACCTGCATTGTTATGAGAAGCTGATTAAGAGTGCGAAGATATTGGGCCGAATCACAACGATAAACGGACAGTGGAACCGCAGCAAGGCGGCATGTGAGGACCTGGGCTGGCCTAAAAAATATCCGTTGGAGCCGGCAGCACTGGACAAGTACGGTTTCAAGTCGATGGAGCAGTTCAGAAACTGGCGGTGGTATAAAGGTCTGGGAGGCGGTCCCATCGTTGACCTTGGCTCGCACCAGATTGATATTTATAGCTGGTTCCTTGGAGCAAATCCGAAATCGGTTATAGCAAGCGGTGGTGTCGACTATTGGAAGGGACACGAGTGGTATGACTCTGTGATGGTCATTTATGAGTATGAAACCAAGGAGGGTGTTGTCAGGGCATTTTACCAGACGATAACCACCAACAGCAGCCAGGGATATTATGAAAGCTTTATGGGCGACGAGGGTACTCTTTCTATATCGGAATCTGCATCGAGAGGCAGTGTCTACCGGGAACCGGGAGCGCCTGACTGGGACAAATGGGTCAAGATGGAATATATCAGCGAACCGCCCAAGAAGGAAGAGAAGGCTGAAACCGGTGCGGTTCTGGATGTGCGCGAGACGGTGCCGGTTGCGCAGTACAAGATACCGTTGACAATGGACAAGCCGTATCATCAGCCTCACCTTGAGAATTTCTTCGACGCTGTTCGCGGCAAGGGCAAACTGAATTGCCCTGCTGAAATCGGATACGAAACGGCTGTCACAGTGTTGAAGGTCAATGAGGCTGTGGAAGCCGCCCGTAAGCTGGAATTCAAGCCGGACGAATTTGAGGTTTAGATTGTATTTGTGACTTTTGAGTTGAACGTCGAGCTATGAACTATGAGCGTTAAGAAAAGGATTGACCGTACGTTGAAAAAGGGATTGATCATAAAAGGCGTTTGCTGCTGGTTGGTTTTGGCTTTGTCGGCCGTTGCCAGTGACGGGCAGAACAAGATTGGCGACGTAAGTGACGGCAGCCTGGCCGTTCCCGTTCATGTTATTGGATTGCTTGATGGCGAAGGTGACAAGATTTCACCTGACATTGAACCCGTCCTGCCGTTTTCAACGCGCCAGACCTGCAGCGCATGTCACAGCTACGAGGTAATCAGTCAGGGCTGGCATTTTAATGCAGCCGATGTCAATGCTGTTCCGGGACGCAAGGGCCAGCCGTGGATTTTTGTGGACCCCGGCACATGCACGCAGATTCCTCTGTCTTACCGTCCCTGGGCGGGAGCTTTTCATCCTGAGAAGCTTGGGATAACAACTTTTAAGTTTACTCAGCTTTTCGGCCGGCAAATGCCCGGCGGCGGGCCCGGAGAACTTGAAAGTGATGACCCGGACGATTTGGTCCGCCAGGATGTGTCGGGTATGCTGGAAAACAATTGTCTCGGCTGTCATAATGCTGCCCCGGGCCAGGACCAGGCTGAATACGCCGGCCAGGTGGCGCGTCAAAATTTCCGCTGGGCTGCCGCTGCGGCCTGTGAAATTGCTTCTGTTAAGGGTGCTGCGGTTACCCAGCCCGACACTTACGACCCATTAATGGGCGATGCGATAGCTACAACGTATCGCGAAAACACATTCGACCACGAGAAAAAGGTGTCCTTTAACATTACCAGGAAGGTGCCTGACCAAAGGTGTTATTTCTGTCATTCCAACATAGAGGTTGGTGGGCACGGCCCGGAAGAGTGGGAGGCGGATGAGGACGTGCATTTAGCTGCAGGACTGACCTGTGTCGATTGCCACCGCAACGGTCTTGACCATAACATTGTCCGTGGATATGAAGGCGAGGATGCAGCATCACAAAATCCATTGGCAGCTTCTACATCCTGTAAAGGCTGCCACACGCAAGGGCGGTTGGGTGCACCTGTACCGCAGCATCCCGGCATTCCACCGGTCCACTTTGAGAAACTCACCTGCACGGCCTGCCATTCTGGCCCCTGGCCTGAGCAAATGACATATCGCGGCAAGACCTCGCGGGCACATGCCCTGGGCACACATAACTCCAATAAATCAGCAGATGCGCTCCCGCATATTTTGTATCCTGTCTTTGCTCAGCAGAGCGGCGGCAAGATTGCACCCCATAAGCTCATCTGGCCTGCCTTTTGGGCCAGCCTGAAAGATGAAAATGTAACTCCGATTCCACTTAACCTCGCCAAGCGGGCTGCGGGTAAAGTCATTGGCCGAAGGATGCTTCTGCCTACCGGGGATTGGCCGGCGCTGACAGCAGAACATATTACTAAAGCGTTGACTTTATTGTCGTCCGATGAGTCAGTCGAAGGCGAAGCCGTTTACATTTGCGGCGGCAAACTCTACGGTCTTGATGAGTCTGGCAAGCTTGGCGAGCCTCAGGAGCACCCGGCTGCGCAGCCGTATATTTGGCCCATTGCTCACAATGTCAGGCCGGCAGCCCAGTCACTGGGCGCTCACTACTGCACGGATTGCCATGCCACCGATGCACCTTTCTTCTTCGGTGCAGTTGACGTCGACTCTCCTCTTGCCTCCGGGCAGGATGCCGCCAAGGAGATGGTTGAATTCCAGGACATAAATTCTTTTTACGCCCGGGCGTTTGCTTTTTCATTTGTATTTCGTCCCTGGCTGAAAGTTGTTGCTCTTGGCTCTTGTGCACTTATTGGTGTGGTTTTGTTGTTGTATGGGCTTAAGGCCCTGGCCTGTGTTGTTAAGGCACTGTCTCAGGGAAATTAGAAAACCTCATTGAGAATATAATATGTTTCGTATAGTTTCTATAATCGGTTTTATAGTTTGCTTTGCAGGAATCGGAGCATGCTGTTTAGTACGCCCATGCAAGGGATGCGGATGGGGGGGCGGCCAGATTTTGGGAAGGCTGATGTGTCTTTTCTTGTTGCCTTTCATAAAATGGCGTTTAAGCCTGCTCGGGATCTTAAAAAAACTCGTTTACTGGGTGGCGTTAATTTGCTTTTTCCTGCTGTTAGTTACGGGATTTGCCCAGCGTCTGTTGTTAGGTGAGGCTATTAGCGGTTATTGGTTGATGCTTCATGCAACCTGTGCTCCGGTTTTTGCGATTTGTCTGGCGCTTCTGGCCTTAATGTGGGCGCCGCGATGTGTTTTCCGTTGGGGAGATTGGCCCCGGCTGGAGGGTTTGATTCGGCGTGTTATTCGGTTGGAGGCCGATGCCGCCGAACCTGCTATCGAAGGCTTTAATCTTGGACAGAAGATAACGTTCTGGCTCATTATCGTATTGGCTTTACCGTTAATCCTGTCGATTGTTTCGAGCATGTTTCCGCTTTTCGGGACGCATGGCCAGGAATTACTTTTGGATGCACATCGTTACAGTGCGTTGCTGTTGGCGCTGGCTGCGATTGTGCATACCTACTTAATGATCCGTATTCAAATGAAGGAATAATGGGCAAGTGAGCTGTTTTTATACATTTTTCCGGACTGGATAGGGGGATTTTTTATAAATGGGAACCGGAACGAGCCGGAAAGGAGAAACGCTATGGAAAAGGTAAAAGTCGCTGTAGTCGGGCTTGGTTTTGGAGCCGAGTTTATCCCTATTTATCAAAGGCATCCTGATGCCGAATGTTACGCTATTTGCCAAAGAAGCGAAGACCACCTCAACGAGATAGGCGAGCAATTTGGAATCGAAAGACGATTCACCAAGTTCGAAGATCTTTTAAGCATCGACGAGCTGGACGCCATCCATGTCGTTTCGCCCATAGCCGACCATGCTTGGATGTCACTGGCCTCGTTAAACGCAGGCAAACATACCGCCTGCACGGTCCCAATGGCTACAACTAAAGAAGACTGCCTCGAAATTGCAAAGGCGCGGAAAAAAAGCGGCAAAGTTTATATGATGATGGAAACCGCGGTGTACACGCGGGAATTTCTCTATGCCAAGGAGCTGGTTGAAACGGGTAAGCTGGGCAAGATTCAGTTTTTAAGAGGTTCGCATCAGCAGAATATGGGATTGCCCGGTTGGCCGGATTACTGGTACGGCTTCCCGCCAATGCACTATGCAACTCATGCAGTCAGCCCGCTGCTCTGCCTTGCGAAAAAGCCGGTGGAGTCGGTTGTTTGTTATGGCTCAGGAGTAATTCAGGAGGACTATATCGAAAAATACAATTCGCCGTTTGCAATTGAAACCGCTATCCTGAAACTGGCTGATTCCGAGCTTGCCTGCGAGGTGACAAGGTCGCTTTTTAATACCATCCGACAATACAGAGAAAGCTTTGATGTGTACGGTACGGAACTTTCATTCGAATGGGAGCAGGTTGCCGGTGAAGGCCCGGTGATTTACTCAGGCTATGAAGATGCAAAAAGGATAGAGGTCCCGGATTTTGGACACCTGCTGCCAAAGGAGATAGCTGGATTTACGGGCCATGGTGTCTATGACGAAGAACACGAGCACACTTCTTTTATCCAGGGCTCGGGCCACGGCGGCTCACATCCCCATCTGACTCACGAATTTATTCGTGCAATTGTTGAAAGCCGGGAGTCTGCGGCCGATGCAAAGACCGCGGCAAACTGGACAATGGCCGGGATATGCGCCCACGAATCGGCGATGAACGGCGGCAAGAGAATCGAAATTCCTCGGGCGGACTAATTTTTTATTGAATCGACATTTTAAGCGGGGATGTTATACTGGATGGAAACTCGGCAAGGTGCCGGGCAAAGATAATTTACAGTATTTAGTTAGGAGAACGGATTATGAGTAATGGAATGCTACCAGATTATGTGAGTATGGCCAAGCCCAATCCGGCGGAAAACCGAGCTCCCTGGTACAAGAACACGGCACCAACGTATGCGGGTATTTTCCTTTGGTTTGTGTTCTGGAGCCAGGCGCCGAGCGGCGGCGGAGCCGGTGCGGCCGGTGGAGTGCTTGGTCAAGGCATTGGCGTGGCGCTTCTGGGCCTGGTTGTAGCGGCGCTTTTATGTCACTTTCTTTTCTATCTGGTTCCTGGCCTGCTCGGTATGAAGACGGGTTTACCTCTTTACGTTGTGGGTACATCGACGTATGGTGCCCAGGGCGGATTCCTAATGCCCGGTTTTCTTATGGGCGTTTTGCAGTTCGGCTGGCTTGGGGTCAATGCTTATTTTGCCTCTTCGGCCTTAGCTTCTCTTTTCGGCGGTAGTATTGTAGCCCAGAAGATTATTGCGATAGTTTGGGTCGCCGTGGCGGCATTCGTGGGGCTCAAGGGCATTCAGTACGTTGCCAAAGTTGCCACGTTCCTGCCTCTGATTCCTTTGGTTATCCTTTTGATTATGTTGGGCAAGACCCTGGGCGGTATAAGTGATTTCAATGCGGATACTTTGGTTAAAGTAGGAGCTGCAGGCAGTGGCGGTGCCGGCGGTTTAAGCTTTTTTGGTGTGATGGCGTTGAGCATATCTTTTGTGGTTGGGTTTTTCGCCACGGCGGGAGCGGCCGGTGTTGATTTCGGATTGAACAACAAAGACGAGAAGGACGTTCAGATGGGTGGCTTGTTCGGGATTGCTCTGGCCACGATCGTGGCTGCCGGAGCTGCTATCCTTATTGCAGCGGGAGCTTTCGGTGCCACCGGCAAGTATGCCATGAACCCGGCGGATGCCGGTTTTATGGGAGATCTTATGGGTTCTTCGGGTGCCGGTAAGACAATGGCACTTTTGCTTGCTGTTGCAGCTTTTCCGCCGGCGTGTTTCTCCTCTTTCATTGCAGCCAATAGTTTCAAGACGACTTTGCCGAAGGTCAATCCTTTCCTATCGGTAGGTGTTGGTGCTGCTGTTAGCATCATTCTGGCGGTAACCGGCTGGGCAGGCAAAGCCGGTGATGTCTTTACGGTGATCGGTGCTTCGTTTGGTCCGGTTTGTGGTGCGATGATGGTCGACTATCTGATGGCGGGTAAGAAGTGGGCCGGTCCTCGTGCGGGCTGGAACCTTGCCGGGTGGATATCCTGGGCGGCCGGGTTTGTGGTTGGGATATTGCCTTTGGTTGGCAAAGTCAATATTCCTGCAGCGCCCCTGGTGGCATTCATTGTTGGTGCGGTGCTGTATTTTGTGCTTGCCAAGGCAGGGCTTGAGTCAAAAGTGCTCGTGATGACGGACGCTCCGGCCGAGGCTTCATCGTAAGAGGGTGCTGAGAGCTAAAGTTTGTAGAAG
>JAOUFU010000046.1 GCA_029858035.1 Phycisphaerae bacterium | reverse complement strand
AGAAGTCTGCTTATAATTTGAATGATATATTGGAGCAGGGATTCGGAAACACCGAATCCCTGCCGGTTTTTTAATGTCCGGTTGTAAAATCGATGAAAAGGCCTGTTAAGGCTGTTTTTTGCTTACCTGGGTCCTGTAGTATACGGGGTATGCAGCAAAGAAGTGCAAAAAATAGCCATCCGACAGCTTGACAATCTTATCTAAATAATATAAAATCCTTGTTCTTATTAAGTCAGGCAAACGGTAGTTTGCTTTAAAAACAATGTATCGCAGGTTATGCGAAATTTTGAGGTTAAGAAGAAATGAGGAAAAAAGGTCTTAATTCAGTTGTGAACGTTTCTATCTGTATTATGATATTGACGGCTTTGTTGGTTGTTGCTTCCTGCAAACAGTCCGAGGAGGAAGCTACAACCCCGACTCAGCCGGAGAAAGCCGACACGAAACCCCCTGTTGTGTCAGAGGAGCCGGTTAAAGAAACGGTAAAAAGTGTTTCAGATGTGCCAGAGGAACCAGTTAAAGAAACGGTAAAAAGTGTTTCGGAACCCCCCGATGTGACGAAAGTGACCCCACCGGCACCCAAGGACACCGAGAAAGTCGAAGAGCCTGTCGTCGGGGATGCAGGCACATCCAAATGGGTGCCAATACCAATTCAGCTTCCCAAACCGATGTTTGTTGGCACGCCTCAGGATACGAAGGTGGATAATCTTGAGCCACCGCTGGGAAAGCCGCGGCCTCCATTTTACGCCCCGCCGGATATAAAAAATGTTGCCTTCGAAAAACCTGTGTCCAGCACGGATGAAGAGCCCATCATCGGCGAGATAGAAATGATAACCGACGGTGACAAAGAAGCGGCTGACGGCAGTTATGTTGAGTTAGGTCCTTTGAAGCAAAGTGTTACTATTGACCTCGAAGCCGAATATGAGATATATGCCATTGTGTGCTGGCACTACCATAAACAGGCGCGTGTATATTTTGATGTGGTGGTGCAAGTTGCCTCTGATCCTGATTTTATTTCAAATGTCACTACCCTGTTTAACAACGACATTGACAACTCAATTGGTTTAGGCGTGGGCAAAGATAAGCACTATACAGAAACTTCTGAGGGCAGGCTTATCGCAGGTAAGGGTGTTCGAGCCCGCTATGTCCGCCTCTTCAGCCAGGGCAATAACAGCAACGACTTAAATCACTATATCGAAGTGGAAGTTTACGGCAAGCCGGCAGGATGAAATGGTCAATAATATGTGTCGTCCTGATTTTAGTCGCAACAATTGTTGGTGTTGCCCTGCGCCTGCCGCAGTTGAAACAGCGCCCCATGCATGGCGACGAGGCGGTCCATGCCTTCAAATTCGGAGAGCTTCTGGAGGATGGTTTCTATGACTATGATCCCTATGAATATCACGGCCCCACGCTTAATTACCTTACCCTGATTCCAGCCTGGGCCGCCCGCGCACAAAAATACGCAGACCTTAGCGAAAGCACGTTGCGTATTGTCCCCGTTTTCTTCGGCGTGTTGCTGATTCTGCTTCTTTTGCCGATGGTAGACGGCCTCGGTCGGGCTGGTTCGGTTTTTGCCGCCGTATTGACCGCTATCTCGCCGGCTATGGTTTATTACAGCCGATACTACATTCAGGAAATGCTGCTTGTTTGTTTTACCTTTGGGGTGATTGCTTCCGGCTACCGCTACACGAGAAGCAAAAGCATTAAGTGGGCAATACTGGCCGGAATATTCCTGGGCCTGATGAATGCGACCAAGGAAACATGTATAATTGCTTATGGTTCAATACTGCTGGCTCTTGTGCTTACGCTGTTGATGTCGGGCCGGCAAAGTGGTTCTGTCTTAAATACCCTTAAAGCCATCAAACCCTGCCATCTTATCGCGGCTCTTGTAGCTGCTGCAGTAGTCTCGGTACTGTTTTTCTCATCATTTCTGTCGAATCCCACAGGAATTCTGGATTCGGTTCGAACGTATACAACCTATTTTGATCGGGCCGGCCAAAACCAATTGCATAATCACCCATGGTATTATTACCTGAAGATGCTTCTTTATTCCAAATACGGTTCCGGGCCCATCTGGAGCGAAGCCCTCATTGTCCTTTTAGCTGTAGTTGGTTTCATAGTCGCGATTAGAAAAAGGCCCATGAAAGGTGTTAATTTTCACCTGCTTCGAGTTATTGCCTTTTACACATTGGCAATGACCGTGGTGTATTCTGTGATACCTTATAAAACACCCTGGTGTCTGCTCGGATTCCTCCACGGTATGATTTTACTTGCTGGTGTCGGGGCCGTTGCTTTGATAAATCTGACACAGAATATCCGGGCGAAAGTATTTATCGGCATACTGCTTATTGCCGGCGGAGCACACCTGACCTGGCAGGCGTATTTAGGCAATTACAAGTATTATGCGGACAGTCGCAATCCTTACGTCTATGCTCATCCGACTACGGATGTGTTTACGATAACCGAGCGAGTGGAGGAATTGGCAAAAGTGCATCCGGATGGCCATGCAATGCCTATTCAGGTTATCTGCCCCGGCGGTGACTACTGGCCTCTGCCGTGGTATTTCCGGCGTTTTGAGAAAGTCTTGTGGTGGAGTGAGATTGATACGAACGTCATGCCCGCTCCTGTTATACTTGCCTCCGCGAGTATGGAGCCGAAACTGATGGAGTATTTTTTTCTGCCTCCCCCCGGCCAAGTGAACTTATACATTCCTCTTTTCGATACCTATTTAGAACTGCGTCCGCAAATAGAGTTACGCGGATATGTAACCAAAGACTTGTCGGACAGTTACCACCAATATCAGTCGGACAAGGAATCACCGCAAAGCAAGGGTGAAAAATGACTCAGCCGCAGGGAGAACCTCAATTTGTCAGGAGCGATTGGTCCGCCTTCGGCGGAACTGGAATCCTCCGTTTTTCCTATGAGGCCATGGCCACCACTTTCGAGGTCATCATCCTGCATGAGGATGCCCGCTATGCCGAACAGGCGGCCTGGGCCGCTTTCGATAAACTTGGCCGGCTCGAACAGGATCTGAGCCGATATATCGAAAACAGTGACATCTCCCGAATCAACAACCTTACCGCCGGTCAATCTATACGGGTTTCCCTGGAGACGTTTGAATGTCTCCAGTTGAGCCGTCGTATTAATGCCGAAACCAACGGGGCTTTTGATGTTACTATTGGGTTTCTGCTGAGCTGCTGGCGAAACCCGGACAAAACCCTGCGAATACCTTCTAAAGAGGAATTGAAGATTGCCCGTCAGCGTACCGGTATGGACCTTTTGAAATTGGACGAATCCCAATACACGGTAGAGTTGTTAAGAGACAAAGTGCAAATTGACCTCGGCGGCATCGGCAAGGGCTACGCAATTGACAAGATGGCTGAGCTGCTGCGCGACTGGAGCATCGATGTGGCCCTGATTCATGGGGGCTACAGTACGGCTTTGGGTATAGGCTCCCCACGAGGGACGAAAGGCTGGCCCGTGACATTGAGCAATCCTCGTAATCTCAAGCAGACATTGGCCGGTCTTTGTTTAGAGAGCCAGGCACTCAGCGGCTCAGGTTTACAGAAGGGCCGGCATATCATCGATCCCCGCACCGCCCAGCCGGTGGAAGGCAGATATGCTGCCTGGGCTTGTGCTGGGGATGCCGCAACAGCCGACGCCCTGTCAACCGCCTTTATGGTTATGTCACCGGATGAGGTCAGGCAGTACTGCTCACGTCATAAGAACGTGCTGGCCATGCTCATACTACAAGAAGATGCCAAAAAGAAGCAGAAAGAGAGGATTTTACATTTCGGAAAATGGAAGAAATCCAGCTTGCGCTGACCTTCGAGGCTTCTCGGCTTCGCGGCAAACTCAATTCCCCACAGGAAGTCTAATGACAGCTTTTTTAGGCGGTTGTTTTGAAGCCGATGATTCTTGCTGAAATCCGGGGATTGTGATTTCAGGCGTTCTGGCGAGGGCTTTAAGTTCGGTTCGTTGAACACCAAAGTTATTCATCGGGAAATTTTTAAAGCCCAGCTTTATGGCAGGAGAATTTTCTTTGACTCGGAAATCTCCGTTTGCCGGATCAATAAACATCGGATTGCCTACAATCGAGTTCTCGTCGCAGCCGTGAGCGGCGAATTTTCTACGGTCCGCATCATTTGTTGTAAAGAGGTTGCGGTCGACTTCTTTGCCCCATTTTCCCTTTGTCATGCCGCCTGCCGGCCGGTAGGGGCCCATCACTATATTACATGTGAAGACATCGTGGCTGTTGTCATACCAGACATGCGGATGGAAGCTGTTATTAATGATGATATTGTTGCAGGCCCTGCGATGGAAACCTTCACGAAACTTAAGGCCCCCGCTTAAGAGCAGATTATTATATATCTCGTAATTACTTGAACCGTCATCGAGGTCAATATCCCAGCCGTGGTCACATCGCCAGCGGCTGTTGCGTATAATAGTTTTTTCTGCATCAAGCAATGCCAATTGTGGTAATTGTTCCGCGGGCGCATCTTTCAATCCCCAGAAACGGTCACGGCCCCAGGAATTGAAACTGCCATGGTCTCCCGTCTCAAGAACCGTGTCAAATACATCACAATACTCGATAAGGTGGCCGCCAAACGTACCTTCACTGATGTTAATGCCGGCCCGGCCTACATCGTAGATTGAACAATGCCTTATAGTAATGCCCCTTGACATGGAAATCTGAACACCTGTGGCTTGCTTTTCAACCACACCGATTCGATGGATCAGACAATCCTGGACAACACAATCCGCCGGGTAGTTTTCAGTTTTTGGCCCGGGAGTTTTATCGATGTCGGCATAGCTTTGGCGCCGGCCGTATTCGAAAAGCGGATTCCTCACTGCACCCGGGTCACCAACGAAGGCCACACCGCTTGCTCCTGCGCCGAAAATATGACAGCCCTGTATGGCCACGCGCCGGTTATAATTATTCATAAAGACGGCATTGCCCCCAACCTGATCAAATGTAGAATTCCGGATTCCACAGTCTTCTGCGCCGTTGAAAAGAACCGCTCCCCCTCGATAGATTGTCCAGTCACTTCGCAACAGCGGCTCTTTGGTGTCCATAAAAGTACGTGCCGTATGACGGAACGTAAAATCCTGAAGTGTAATAAAGCGAACGGGCTTTTCCTGCGAGCCCCGGAATTCGAGAAGGTGACGCAATCGTACGATTTCGATTGTGGCATTTTCCAGGTCGGTATCTTTTGGAGGATAATAGTAAAGTGTTGAAGTCTTTGCATCGTGGAACCATTCCTCCGGGGCGTCCAGCTCCTCGAAGATGTTTTCAACAAATCGGTGTTCGGCGTGCATGCCCATCCTGCGGTTGTTCTGCCAGCCGCCTTCATAGGTTATTGTATTGTCCGCTTTTTTGCCCGTGATGCGGTAGTGGTAACCGCCCCAGCGATGGCGGTGCATTGCATGGATAAGGCCGCCGGCCGGGTCGGCCCAGCCCGAGGCCCTTTCCCTGCTGAAAGCATCCCGGGAATAGCCGTGATAAACCATGACCTTCGGATCATAGTTTGGATAGCGGGCCATGTGCCGGCGTGTGCCGTTAACAAAAAGCTGATCAATTTTGAGACCAACTGGTGTTTGGGCCTTCATGATGCCGTCCCGATACGGCTTCCAGTTCAGCATCAGTCTCTGTCCGCCGCTGAGAACAACTGTTTCCCTATCGACAGCTCTGTAAACCACGGGAGCCTGCTTGCTGCCCGAGTCTTCGGCGATAAATACCAGCGGCTCATTGAGGTAATAGGTGCCGCCATGTATGGAGACTGTAACAGGTCCCTTCAAGGTTTTCTTTATCTGCCGTACCGCGTCGCGGGCGCAGGTGAGGGTGGCGAACGGTCGGTCCTTCGTGCCGGGATTGGTGTCTTGACCGGCAGGAGATACGTATAACTCCAGGGCAAAAGAGGGTACACAGAAACCCACAAGAATAACAGCACTCAATCCTGCTCTTATCATCGTTTCCTCCAAATCTCATCAATAATAAAACGGCCGGGCCGGAACACACTGTCCAAATAAATACACCCGGCTCTTTATCGACTTTCAGATTCTTTATCCAGAGCTCGCTTAATAGTCATCAGCTCCGAAAGCACCCACCATGAATTTCGTGTCGGTGATAACCTACTGTCACGGTCGCAGGTCCAGTCGATGGGAAATTCCTGTATATGGTAGCCCTCTTTTCGTGCCCGCAGTATGATTTCAATATCGAATATAAAACCGTCAGTAATGCATTCGCCATACAGGTGTCGCGCGGCATCGCCTTTGTATATTTTGAAGCCGCATTGCGTATCGGTAAACTCAGAGGGAACTTTCATATAGTGAATCACGAACCAGTGGAATATTTTGGAGCAAATCCGCCGATATAAACTCTGGGTCTTCTCAATACGGCATCCCCGCATTTTTCTTGAACCGTGCGCTATATCACAGTCCCCGTTTTTCAGCAACTTGAGCCCGTGTAAAACGTCTTCATAGGGCACACAGCAGCCGCTGTCGGAAAACATCACATATTCGGCGCTCGTTTGTTTTATACCGGTTCGAATGGCGTACCCTTTTCCCCGATGATGCTCGTAACGAATGACGTTTCGTTTTATCGCAGGGGAAATTTCAACATTTTTTGCGGCTTCCGTGGTGTTGTCGTGGCTGCCGTCATCAACGACTATAATTTCTCCCGCCAGCCTGTTGTTCTCTAAAAACGCTGCTGCCTCCTCGACATCCCGCCCAATCTTTTTGCTTTCGTTAAGTGCCGGTATAACAATAGATAGGTCCATAAAGTCCATCTCACGATGATAAAGCGACTCGGAAACCTGTTGTAAAGCGTTTCCTTAGGAGCCGGGCAAAATCCTTTTTTTCACTGGCGGCATATAAAGAATGGCCATATTATAACCGGGATAGTAGAAAAACACAATAACACAATGGTTTTAATCAGTTGTTTTATATAAATTCAGGTATTTGTGAAAGGCCGGGAACTGTGACACCAACCGGCATCATGGACAGAAAGTTTTTTTATGACCACCCATTTTTCAAAGACCGAATTAAAGCTCTATCTGAGGCAAAGAAGTAAGATGCAGGTTAACAGGACAGCAGGATACCAGTTTATCAGGTTGCTTGATTTCCTGATTTGTGTCAGGAGTTTACAAGGAGAAATATAATGCAACTCAGGAAGTGGCTTGTTATACCTTCAACAGTCATCGTCTTTGGATTAGTGTTTGCTCTCTATTGGATATTCGGTTATCTGGATCATCGAAAGGGTATCCAACTCTTCCGAGAAGGTTGGTCAACAGATAGATGGCGAGAATCGGTGCCGTATCTGTGCCGCAGTTTGGAGCGTCCGCGTTTTATAGTATCGGATGCGGATCGCCGGTATGTGGTATGGGCGTTAGGCAGGGCAGGAGAACCCCAGGCCCTTGAGTTTTTGATAAAGGAGCTGAAGCATAAAGATGTGGGCGTCCGACTGGCCGCGGTAGAGGCCTTAGGGTACTTTAGGTGGCCAATAGCAGTCGAACCTTTAACCGTTGCTTTGGAGGACAAAAACGTTTCAGTCCGATGTGATGCGGCATGGGCATTAGGCCAAATAAAAGATAGAAGGGCTGTCCGGTCATTGCTTGCTGCTTTGAAGGACAATGATTCATCGGTTCGATACAGCGCGGCAGCGGCTTTGGGTCAGATGCAAGATACATCCGCAGTAAAGTTTTTGATTGAGATTTTGAAAGATGAAGATTCACACGTCCGGGCAGGGGCCGCACAAGCCCTGGGTCAAATACAGGACGCAAATTCGGTAAAGCCTTTATGCGATGCCTTGAAGGATGACAATCAAAATGTTCGATTCGAAGCGGCACAGGCTCTTGGCCGGTTCAAAGACCTTGCCGCGGTACCGTTCTTGATTGAGGCTGTCAGAGACAAGGATTCGCATGTCCGCCAAGGTGCGGCAAAGGCTTTAGGTATGATAAAGAGCGCAAAAGCGACAGAACCATTGGTTGAAGCTTTAAAGGATGTGGATCCACAGGTTAGGTTGGACGCCGCTGAGGCATTAGGTCAGATAAAAGACACAAGAGCGGTCGAGCCATTGATTGTCGCTTTGAACCATGCGGACTCGCGGCTCCGATTGCACGCAGCAAAGGCATTAGGTCAGATAAAAGACACAAAGGCCGTCGAGCCATTGATTGCTGCTTTGAAGGATGACAATCAGAGCGTCCAATTCGAAGCGGCGGAAGCTTTAATGGATATGGGTAAGACCGGGGAACCGAGAGTGGTAGAGTTTTGGATCGGGGCTTTGAAGGATGAGCATTGGGCCACTCGAATCGAAGCGGCAGAGACCCTTGGAAAGATAAATGACAAAAGAACAGTAGAGCCGCTAATCGCTGCTTTACAGGATGAGAATTGGCGTGTTCAATTCAGAGCGGCAAAAACCTTAATTAATAAGGGGAAGATAGAAGAAGCAAGATTGGCAGAGTTTTGGATGAGGGCTTTGATGGATGATAACCCTGTTGTTCAACGTCATGCAGAAGAGGATTTAGTGAATGTAGGCAAGCGCGGCTCTGTGAGTGTGGCAGAACTTTTGGTTTCAGCTTTGAAAGATGAAAAGCCGCGTGTCCGAGAGCGTGCAGCAGTGGTCCTGGAAAAAATAGGTACACCCATAGTACTGCCCTTGATTGCTGCCTTGGACGACCCGGATGCACAAGCCCGAAAAGGTGCAGCAAGTGCTTTAGGGAAGATAAAGGACAAAAGAGCGGCAGGGCCTTTGATTACCGCATTGAAGGACCCAAATTCAGCGGTTCGATCCGAAGCTGCTGAGGCATTGAGTGGTGTAAAGGCTATAGAGGCCGTTGAACCTTTGATTGCTGCTATCAAGGACACCGAAGCAGATGTTCGATACAAAGCCGCACAGGCTTTAGGCAGCATAAAGGACAACAGGGCGGTAGTACCATTGATTGCCCTTCTGAAGGACGAGAATTCATCTGTCCGATGGTTCACGACATGGGCGTTAGGTCAGATAAGGGACGAAAGGGCGATAGAGCCTTTGAAGGCTGCTTTACACGATGAGAATCCCGGCGTACGAAAATCTGTTTCCGCCGCTTTAAGGCAGATCTACCAGCACCGGAACAAGCGTAGCCGGAAACAATAATTCTGCAGCACGTTGCAGGATCATCCATTTGACGGTCTGTTGGGATTTAAACAACGGGCCGGAATAAACTTTTGTTGCGGTCCGGCGTAGTAGACGATATAATGTAGTATACGGTTATAAAGGATTTATCGAACAGGGAGCCGAGAATTTTGAAAAGTGAATAAGGGGGCGAACGGTTTCGACCGGATGGCGGAGAGCCAAGTTGCATGTCCAGGACGCCGGTTGGCCTGGCTAATCATCCGGCAACTAATTTAATTGGCAACTCACAGTTGCGCATGGCTGCTTAATTTAGCGGCCCGTCCTGCCTGACTTTGCCTGTGGGTCTGGTAAGGGCGTCAAATAGCAGGCTGGCCGTGCCGGTTGTTCGGGCCGGCTTCGGTAAGAACTCTCCGAAATAGTCGAACCAAAGGCCTGTCGTTTGGCTTTTGGCAAGATGAAAGAATAATAAAACGACTAAGCATGTAGACGCTTGTCTTGAAACATCTCGGGACGGGGGTTCGAATCCCCCCGCCTCCAGTCTTCGTTCGCTGTCCGGCAGCGAATGAAGACTGCCGCGGCGTAGCAGTAAAACTGCGAAGCCGGGCTTAATTCCATTGTGAATACAGCGAGCTACGACCCGGCAGGCCAATTTCAAGGATGAATATAACCTATTACTATGTATATATCTTACAATCTGAAAATAACCCTGGTAGATTTTATACAGGCCATACGGATAACCTTGGAAATCGCCTAAAAGCCCATAATCAAGGAAAATGCAAAAATACCTCCAAGCACATCCCATGGAAAATCAAAACAACTATTGCTTTTACCGACAAGCAAAAAGCTCTGGACTTTGAGAGGTATCTTAAAACTTCCTCGGGAAGAGCGTTCGCTAAAAAACGACTATAATAATACTGACCACTAACTCCCTTTATGTCCTTATCAACAAAGGACTTAGGTTTTTGGAAAAGCCGTTTTACATTTATTCTTACATTTAATCCTTCGCTGTCGTAAGTTACCTGTGCTGATTTTGCAAGATACCTTGGCATATCCAGAGCTAGGACTAATCCAGGTCCTCAAGCAAGGTATAAACCATCAACAAAAATATAAAGTGGAAATTGCCAAATTGAGTGCAAATTAAAAGCAGAAATTTCTTGAAATTTATGGAATTACCGAGTACAATATTAGTGAAAATTAGGGTGTTTTGAGAACATGAGATAAATCATATGACTAATCCTGCCTTGACATTGCGATTTTAGGGCATAAAAATCCAATTATGACCAACCTTTTTCCAACAGAGAACCTGTGTTTGAACTATCAGCCTAAGCCGGCTCCTCATTTCAATCCTGATAGAATCGTACTAACCAAGGGCAGTTTTAAGACCGCGCATCAACGTGATTTTATTCGCGCAATTTGCACACTATACCCCCAGGCCCAGGTTATCGAAAGATTTGATATCTCTCACAACCGCTTTGAGCTTGGTGGTATGGATCCTTTGGAACTGCATTACAAGGGCAAGAAAACATTGGTTTTTGGGATGCATAAAAGTGCCCTTAGATTCAGCGATGAAGATGGCAACACTTGCCCGAACTACTGGCATTTTTCTGTCTATGGCTTCTGTCCCTATGATTGCCAATATTGTTATCTTGCAGGTACGCCGGGTGTAAAATTCTCACCGACGGTAAAAATATTTGTAAATATCGACGAGATTCTTGACCAGATTGCCGGTGCTGTTTCCAAGCTATCTGAACCAACTGCTTTCTACTTGGGTAAGCTCCAGGATGGTTTGGCTCTTGATCCACTTACCGGCTACTCCCGCATAATGATTCCTTTTTTCGCCCAGCAGAAATATGCAAGATTAACTTTATTGACAAAGACCGCTAGTGTGGACAACCTTCTCGACCTTGACCATCAAGGCAATACAATTCTTTCATGGAGTTTAAATCCCACTGAAATTTCCACTGCTTTTGAATCAAACCTTCCTCTACCTGATGAGAGAATCGTTGCAATGCGAAAATGCGCAGACGCTGGCTATCTGTTACGTTCTGTTATTATGCCTATTATTCCTGTCGGGGAATGGCGAAAAATCTACGTCGATTTTTTAGAAAATCTCTTGGGATCAGTTCCTCTTGATCGCATCACATTAGGGCAGATTTGCAGCTATTCCGGGGCTTTGCAACTTACCGAACGAAAGTTAGGCAAAGACAATCCTATTTCGAGGATGCTTGAAAAAGGCAAATCCAAAGATGGCCGAATCCGCTTCCCTATAAAGGTAAGGATCGAAGTCTACAGGTATTTGGTTGAAACAATAAGGAAACTGGAGCCCAAATTAAAGATTGGTTTATGTATGGAGGAGAGGGAAATTTTCAAAGCATTGAACATGGAAAATTCTATCGGCTGTTGCAATTGTGTACTCTAATGCTCAATAATCACTTATCATAAATACAGCTATATTTCAAATCGGTTAAGAAAAGGCGGTTTGTGCCTAATTTTGTCCGCTTCTCGAGGCTGCTTTTCTACAGGAGTTGATCTTCTTATGACAGGTAGTCAAAGGCTTGATTTTTGCCGATTTTTTTGCATAATATGAACTTTTTGCAGATGTAAAGCGTATAAAATATTCAACAATTTTCTATAGTTTGTACCTCTGGTTGGGCTTGAATTGAGAAATTAATTTTGCAATAAGTCAGATTTGAAGGAGAAATTCTTTATGGCTGCAGATGTGAAACAAATCGGGAATTTAGTCCAGGAAAAGAGCGAGTTTGTGCGGGCACTTTTCGGGGAAATGGACAAGGTAATTGTGGGACAGCGCTATATGCTCGAACGTATGCTTATCGGACTTTTGGCTAACGGGCATATATTGCTGGAAGGCGTGCCGGGCTTAGCTAAAACCATGGCTGTGACGATTCTGTCACGAGCGATTGATGCTGATTTTCGCCGAATACAGTTTACACCTGATTTGCTCCCCGCCGATCTGATTGGCACCCAGATATATCGCCAGTCAGACGGTAACTTTTATACCCGCAAGGGACCGATTTTTGCCAATATCATATTAGCCGACGAAATCAACAGAGCACCGGCCAAGGTCCAGAGCGCCCTATTGGAAGCTATGCAGGAAAGACAGGTGACAATCGGTGAAGAGACTTTTGACGTCCCCAAACCTTTCCTTGTCCTTGCAACACAGAATCCAATCGAACAGGAGGGAACTTACCCGCTGCCGGAAGCACAGCTTGACCGGTTTATGTTGAAACTTAAGATTGACTATCCCAACAAGGATGAAGAACGAAAGATTCTTGACAGGATGGCTGCAACAAACACGGAGTTTGATATTAAGGCCGTCATCAGTCCCCAACAGATTTTCGAGGTCCGTTCCGTGGTAGATGAAATATACATCGATAAAAAAATTAAAGATTACATCGTCGATATAGTTTTTGCTACCAGAGAGCCGGACAAGTACGGCATCAAAATGGCCAATTTCATAAGTTATGGTGCCTCGCCGCGTGCGACAATTTACCTTGCGATTGCTGCAAAAGCACATGCGTTTATTCAACAAAGAGGTTATGTCACTCCGCAGGATATCAAGAGTATCGGTCCTGATGTTCTGAGGCATAGAGTGATTGTCAGCTATGAAGCTGAAGCTGAAGACAAGACCAGCGAAGATATCATAAAGACAATTTTCGATAACATTGAAGTGCCGTAGACAATACCGTCGTAGTTTGTTTTCGAGAATACAATGATACCTCAGGAATTAATTAAGAAAATCAGGCAGATTCAAATCTATACGTCCCGGGCGGTAGATGCCAGCTTTGCGGGCCAATACGAGAGTGTCTTCAAAGGCAGGGGTATGCAATTCGATGAGGTTCGCGAATACACGCCCGGAGATGACATCCGTACTATCGACTGGAACGTTACTGCTCGTACGGGGAGGCCTTACATTAAACGCTATGTTGAAGAGCGTGAGATGACAGTGCTGTTTGCTGTTGATTTAAGTGCTTCCAGCGACTTTGGAACAGTCAATAAGGCCAAGAACGAGCTGGCGGCCGAGTTTTGTGCTGTTTTGGCATTTGCCGCGGCAAAGAATAATGACAAAGTGGGATTACTGATTTTTACCGACCAGATAGAACTGTACATCCCGCCCAAGAAGGGAATCAGTCATATGCTGCGGCTGGTTCGAGAGCTGCTCTATTTCAAAATGCCGAAAAGAAAAACTAATATCGGCGAAGCCCTGGATTACCTGGGCAAGGTTATACGCAAGAAAGCCACGATGTTTCTTGTATCTGATTTTATAGAAGCGGATTTCAAAAGGCCCCTAAGCCTGCTTAATAAGCGTCATGATGTCATTGCCGTCACGGTTCGCGACAAAGCTGAAATCTCGCTGCCCGGTATAGGACTGATTGAGTTTGCTGATGCTGAAACAGGCGAGATTATCCTCATTGATACATCCAGCAGGAAATTGAGAAACCAGTACAGCAATACGGCTGCCATGAGATTTGATGAGCTCAAGAATATGCTGAGGACAATTAATGTTGATTGTATCAGTATAAGTACGGACAAACCTTATATACAGGATTTAGTAAGGTTCTTTCATATGAGACACAAGCGTTATTAACTAACCTTTAATCGATATGTGAGGTAGAAGTTATGGAGGAAAAACTGAATTTTTCATTACCCGAGAAAAAACGGAAAAATTCTTTTACATCTGCAATAGTTATCATACTGCTTTTGATCTTAATAGGTCTGGGAGCAGCCAATTTTCTCATAAGGCCTTCGAATCAAGGCCCTTATTCGGCAAATGCCGTCTCAGCTCTTTCGCCTGAACAAGTTAAGCAACTGGCTGCCAGACTTGCCGGACGAAATTTATATGCCAGAGCTGCTAAGGTTTGGCAGGATTATTTGGCCCTCAACAAATTGCCGGCTCAGGAACATGCAAGGATTCTATTTCAGATAGGTACTTTATTTGAGAAAGCGGGTTCTTATGCTGAGGCGATTGAATTTTACTATCGAAGCGAAGCAATTGCGAAAATCAGTGAATTAGAGCCTCAAGTTAATGCTCATATTAAGAATTGCTTCGAAAGGCTCGGGATGTTTTCGGCTTTGCGCTATGAGCTGAGAGACAGGACAAGTTTCAATAAGACAAAAAATGCCGGAGATAAAATAGTCGCAGAAATCGGTGCTGAAAAGATAACCGAGGCCGACCTTGATGCACTGATTGAAGCGGCAATCGAAAATCAGCTTGCCCCGATGGCGGCATTTATGACAACTGAACAGTTATACGAGCAAAAAAATAAGGTACTCGAACAATATCAAAATCCTTCGGCCAAACAACAATTTCTTCAGTCCTGGCTAACACAGGAAGTTCTATATAGGCAAGGCTTGAAAGAGGATTTAATGGAAAAGCCTGAGACAAAAAAGCTTATAGAGGAATTGACTCGCAGTGTCTTGAGCCGGCAGTTAATGAATGCCGAACTGGCCGGCAAAATTAATATTACCGAAACCGACCTTCAAACATATTACGAAGCAAACAAGGAAAAGTATATTGAACCGGCAAACGAGGAAGATCCCAACTCTACTGAGCGACAAAAGAGCTTTGACGAGGTTAGAGACCAGGTAACCAGCGAGCTTGTGGGCCGTAAAAGCCAGGATGTTCAGCGAAGCTTTATAAAACAGTTGATGGACAAGTATAATGTTATCATCCATTCCTCCGCATTTACGCCTACAGAACAAAGTAAAGATGACAAGTAAAACGCAAAAACACATAAGTATAGTGGTAATGGTTTATGCACTTATGACCTGTGCATTGCTGTTGGTTTGCGTTGGTTGTGAAAAAAGTAACGACGCCGGGGCCAAAAAGACCGAATTCGAGATCGACAAAGATTACCAGCGGGGGCCTTTAACTGTTCACGTGCGTGCTGACAAAACAAAAATGACTATTGCGGAAACTGTCTTGCTGGAGCTTGAGGCGGCCATTGAACCCGGATTTGAAGTGAAGATGCCAAAGGTCGATAAAGTGCTTGAGAACTTCGGTATAGTTGACTGGGACAATTTAGGTGATAAGCTTGATGAGAACAATAATGTGGTCCAAACATATCAATACCGCCTCGAACCGTTTCTTTCAGGTACTTTTGCGATACCGGCTTTTACATTTGAGTTCCATGATATTAATAGTCCCGAAGAAGATAAATACGAGCTTATTACCGAGCCTATAGATATCGAAGTTACTTCTCTGCTTGGCGAGCAGCGGGCCGAGTTGGTAATAGCAGATATCGAAGATGTTGTCCAGATGTCGAAGGGAAAGTCTTACGTCTGGCTTTGGGCATTAGGTGTTATTGTCATTATTACGTCTGGTATAGTGGTCTGGGTGTATTTAAGGAAAAAGAAAAAAGCTGAACTTATCAGGATTTTCAAACCGGCTCATGAAATTGCCTACGAGCGGTTGCGAGCCCTGGTTAAAGAGGACCTGGTAAAAGCAGGTAAAATCAAGGAATTCTACGAGCAGATAAGCGATATCCTCAGGCATTATATCGAGCATCGTTTTAATCTCAGGGCCCCGGAAAGAACTACAGAAGAATTCTTAATTGAGCTGGCAACAGCAGAGGTTCTTTGTGCAGCCGACAAAGAGGATTTGGGAGAGTTTCTAAAACATTGTGACTTAGTTAAATTTGCCAAACACCATCCTGCT
>JAOUFU010000009.1 GCA_029858035.1 Phycisphaerae bacterium | reverse complement strand
CTTGGTCCGATCTTCTTTATGAACATTGTGACTATCTGGGCACTGGTGCTTCTGCTTCGGCAATACCGGTTTTCCGCCGTCGGCGTTATCGCGGCCGTTCTGCTGTTGCTGGCTTTAGTTCTGATTGTCGAGGCTATCAAAACATTCAAAAAGATCATCACTGCTTAGAAATAATTTTTACATCTTCATACCACCTGACATTAGAAGATAACACGCTGGGCTATGATCAAAAATGAATCGGATTTTATCTACAAGGCAATCTGGCTTGTTGTGGTTATCTATGGTGTGTTTTGACACCGGCATGGTAGGCGGGAATTGTGACACTGACGGCTTTATGGTCCTGCACAAAACGAGATTGGACAACCGAAATCTATCCGGGTGTGACCTTCGAAGCCTTTGTAGAAGATATAGGTATCAACTTAAATTTGGCTTCTGCCGGTTGTTGAGGATTTTTTAACTCAATTTCCCTCTTGCGAACGAATTCCGGAGGGAAATTGTAAACAACCTTTTTTTGCTGCACTTCTTCCCTCTTTTCTATGTCATCATCAAGAATATACAGGGTCATCTTGGGTAATGGTTGTAGCTTATAGGCCCGCTCCGCCTCAGGAGTGGCCTTAATAACAATAGGAAGCAGTACTTCAGACAGATTGTTTACATCAACGTAGTATTTGCCCTGTAAGGTCGGACTTAAGGCGATACTGAGAGTAGGTGCCTTTATGGTGCAATCACTAAGCCGGTCCGGTTCCGGCGGCATTGTAATTTTGACAAGCTTGGGGGCCTCTCTGGTTTGGCCGGCTGCCAGCCTAATGTAAGGTCTTTCGTAGATGGGCGAGACTCTTGCATGCTCAATTTCCCGGGGTGTCAACAAAACTTCTGCTATGCGTTTTTCGGGGCCCCAATCCTCCGGAACAAGCATATCCACTTGCACCGGATCAACGGTTGCTCCACCTATTGGGTTTCGGTCCTCATCTACACACTTTACATCCAACGGCCTGCTAACAAGCCCAATAACTTTAACAGAGAGCGTTTCCGGCTTGCATGATTCGACTTTGAGACCAAGCCTTTTGATTTGCTCATCCTTCTGCAGGAATGGCAGCAGGCTTAAAGGATAGCCTTCGCCGGGTTCATTCATTTTTTCCTTAGTGGCATCAAAGTCAATTTCGAGCCTCTCGTCTTCTAATTTCCTCCTTATATCAGCAATCTTTCGCAGGGGACCTTTAAGTACAATCTCCTCGATAGTAACTGACGATGCATCGTCGAAACTTACCCAAAGCTGAGGATTAGACTTGACAACCCTAATCGTAACATTCGAAACGGACAATTCTTCATCCAAAGCCAGGTCCGCCCAGACCCAGATTAAGATTGTGATGAACAACACAATCACTATTTTGCCGTATTTGGGCTTTCTCATCATTTTGATTTGCTGATACTATGCCAAATCTTTATCTTCCTGGCCAGCCTCTTTACCGAGTTGCCCCGCCAGAAGCTTCTCGGCAATAGGTACATACTCGGCCATCGTGCTGGTCAGATGCTTTCTTAGCTGAGACTCGCTTATGTCTCGGGTCAACTTTCCCTTCCGGGCAAACGTAATAATCCCGGTTTCCTCACTTACTACCAAACAGGTAGCGTCCGAACCTGCAGTTATGCCAATAGCGGCCCGGTGCCGGGAACCGAGTTCAACACCGTCAATACTGCCGGCTTCAGCTAAAGGCAACTGCACTCTGGCGGCTACTACTCTATCGCCCCGTATTATAACGGCCATATCGTGAAGGGCGGTACCGGGGTGAAAAATAGTCTTGAGCAGCTCAGATGTAACCCTGGCATCGACTTGAACGCCAGTTTCTATAAACTCGCCTAACGCTACCCGCTTCTCAATAACAATGATAGCCCCGGTTCGGGCGGCGGAAAGTTCAGTTACGGCGGTGATGATTTCATCGGCGGTTTTCGCCAACTGCTGTGACGAACTCGCCCAAAATCTGGGCTGGCCTATTCGTATCAGGGCTCTTCGAACCTCCGGCTGAAATGCTGCAACAGCAATGACTAAAACACCGATCAAAAAACCCCTGTAAAGATACTCAAGACGTTCGAATCTAAGTTGCTCGGCAACCAAATTTAAGATGAGCACGCCGGCGATGAGAATGAATATTACGCTCCGGAATAACCTTTCTCCGCGAGTACCTTCGAGGAAGTCCACAACCCAGTAAACAACAAGACCTATAAGAAACAACTCGATAACAACACGCCACCATTCATACCCTGCCACCCTGTAGAAATAGTCTAAGAGCGTTTCCACAAATCAAATCCCTTTTTTACAAGTGCACAAGAACATAGGAGCACAAGGCAGCCTATGATTTATGCACTTATAATTTGTGTCCTTGTGCTCTACATATCAGGGTATTCTTCTATCTGTGAGCCTGCTTGGCCTATCCAAAAGCAAAACCCTGTCTATGTCTGCCATCATCTCCTGCTGATTAATACGAAGATTCCGCTGGTGCCGTCTATGCCCCTCAGCCACAGTCTCGCCCGGCTGCTGGAAAGAACAGCCAAAAGGTAAAAAGACCAAAGTACACAAGAAGACAAGCAAAATCACTTTACAGACAAAAACTGAAGTATTTTTCATCACTTTTTCCCTTTGTGAAATCTAAAAAGCCGATTCTACTTCTCAGATAATCGTTTCTGTACCGGTCAACCGGCACATTTACTACTTGAGCAGCACAAAATCCACCGCTATTTATTAGCCTATTATAGCAGCTATCGACCCGGCTGTCAACTCAAAAAGCTGCCTTATCAGCCCGAAAATACCGGCAAAAAAACAAATTTACTTGACTCATTATAGCCAAAATGGTAATAATCGCAGGTTTGAAACAGACAGGAGGACAAAAAATGGAACAAACTCGACGGAACTTTATGAAAATGGTGGCCGCCGGGATGGCGGCGATATTGCCAGCTTATGCACGTCAGCAAAAGAAAGAAGAAAAAAATGGCAACTCTGTGGCACAGACAGCGCTGCCCCGCTGGCGGGGCTTTAACCTGCTGGATATGTTCACAATGCGAAGCAGGGGTGACTTCCCGGAAGATGATTTTCGCTGGATACGCGATTTGGGCTTTGACTTCGTTCGTTTTCCGATGTGCTATCGGCTGTGGATAAATGATGGCGATGACTACAAAATCCACGAGCCAATGCTTGAAAAACTCGACCGGGCAGTTGAGCTTGCCAATAAATACGGTCTTCACGTCAGCCTGAACTTCCACCGGGGCCCGGGATATTCGGTCAACCGCGAATTTACCGAACCCCACAACCTCTGGAAAGATGCCGAGCCGCTCAAGGCTTTCTGCTTTCATTGGCAGATGCTGGCAAAGCGATACAAGGGTATTTCAAAGGACAAGCTCAGCTTCGATTTAATCAACGAGCCGCCTTCAATCGGCAATCAAATGAGCCGGGCCGACCACGAGCGCGTCGTCCGAACGGCGGTGGCTGCTATTCGCAAGATAAATCCCGACCGCATCGTCGTAGCCGATGGTATGAGCTGGGGCAATGAGCCGGCGCCGGAGCTGGCTGACCTTGGCATCGGCCAGAGTACCCGTGCATATCAGCCGATGTTCATAAGTCATTACAAGGCATCCTGGGTCAATAGTAAGAATTACCCCGAGCCGGCCTGGCCCGGTCACGGCTGGGACCGCAAGCGCCTCGAACAGCATTACCAGAAATGGATTGACCTTGCAAAGAAAGGCGTGGGCGTACACTGTGGTGAAGGCGGCACGTTCAACAGAACACCGCACAATGTGGTACTGGCCTGGCTGCGTGACGTCCTGGAAATCCTTACAAGCAATGGCATCGGCCTTGCACTTTGGAACTTCCAAGGCTCATTTGGAATCCTCGATTCAGGCCGAAAAGATGTGGAATACGAGGACTTCCACGGCCATAAGCTCGACCGAAAGCTGCTGGAACTACTGCAGGATTTCGAATAGGCATAAGGTGCGACAATTAGAAGGTTAACTCTGTGGATTTCTGACCCAAAATAGTTTGCGCCCGAAATCAATGACAACAACTGTATCCGCAAAATAGTACATACCAAGAAGGGAAAAATTCGTCCCGAAGATACTATTATTGCTAATTACATAGATGGTAGCATTAGTAATGGATTCTTCACCTACTGTTAGTTTCTCGACGATAATTTTTTTAACCTCTTTCCATCCGTCGCGCATTCGAATTCGATCCGGTGATTCGTCTACTACTTTCAGACCGGCCGAAAATGTTTCCCATATTTTTTCTGTAACAAGCAAACCGCCTTCAGCTCCCGTGTCGAAGATAATTTTTCTCTCTTCTGTACCAATGGGAATCTCAACCATTAACCTTGACACGTTTTGGCTGTCGGCTTCAATGGACATCGGATATTGCGACCAAGATTCGTTTGAATCGGCTCTAAAGCTGCCTTCTTTGCAGAACTCCACTTCTGAGTTTATATTGTCGATGAGAATGTATTTGAACTTTTGCATTAAGCCCAGGCCCAAAATTATGTCCTTTTCTTTCCAGGTAGTCAGGCCGAGCACCTGTTTTTCATAATGGGTAAGGGCGTAAAAGCACGGTGGGGAGGTTATCGCCATATCACCAATTTCAATTTTAGCAACGTAACAAAACCCGCCCATTTTAAGACCTACTTTAAGCGGCAGAATATCAAGTCCATTTTCCAATACAACAACATTATTGACAACCAAGTGGGCACTACAGCCGCTATCTATCACCACGGGATAGTTCTTGTTGTTGTTCAATCGCCCCATTACCCGTACGCGCGTACTACCAAGCTGTTTTACCCGGCATTTTGGACACTCGAGATTGATATCGGTTTCCCATTTAACATATACCCGATTAGGCTCGTTTCTTATCACCTTGAAAAACGTATTGTTGGAATCCAATACACTGATACCCGGCTCAGACTCCAGGTTGGCCTTTTCGACGAATACAATCCGCTCCGTCGATTTGGCAGTCCATTTGAACACTCTGTATACGGTAATAAACGCGGAGAAAAAGATTATGAACGTCCAGCACAAAGCAGCGAACGCTCCAAGAGAGATTATTGCAATAGTCTTTTTCCGCATTACAGAGTTCCGAAGAAGCTATACAAATGTCCAGACAGAGACCTTCAAATACTGTAGACGCATAAGATGTTTTTGTGTTACAAAAAAATGCAGCAAAACCACCTGTCCTAATAGTATGAGCTAAGCACTCTCGTCCTCATATTGGAATACGTCTTCTATGTGCAGTCCGAAAGTCCGCGCTATTTTGAAAGCAAGAGGCAGCGAAGGTGCGTACTTGCCGGCTTCGATGGCAATGATAGTCTGGCGGGTCACGCCTGCTTTGTCAGCCAACTGCTGCTGTGTCATCTCGCCGTTGTCAAAACGCAGCCGGCGAATATGGTTCGTAATTTCACTTTTCGCCATCTTTGCCTCCCCAGCCGTATTGAATGAGAGTCGCCAATGATTGTGCAAAACATTGACAGAGCACAGCTAACGGAAGCAAAAAAGGAAACCATTTCGTTGGTATTTTTGCCTCTGGAGCTATACCAATCGGTAAGTAGGAAACGAGAATTACAAGCAGATAAACCGCGCCAAAGCCGGCTAAATGCGCATTTTTCTCAATCAGCTTGTCCCGTTCGTCGAATGTAACAGCGCCTTTGTCCTTTTTGAACCGACTTATAAATACAATCACCCCAAAGGCCAAAATAAAGCCGCCAAAAGCAACGGCCGTTTTGGGAAAATACGGAATAAAACTTCGCATTAAGATTACTGTAATTCCAAGAAACAGACCGAGCAACGATACGACAAGTACGGTTACAGCTATTTTCTGTTGTCTAATCATGATTTTTCTCCTTTACCTGTCCGGCCGTACTGAACCATAATCGCCACAGAGTGAACAAAGAACGCAGTCAGAAAAGTCCCACACCATATATTAGGCAGCCAGATAACCGATATTGATGCCTTCGGCCCAAGAATGAAAAATGGTATCATGCACCCCAACCCTGCAAATAAAAATGATGCAGTAAAACCTGCCAGCTTGGCCTTCTCTTTAATCAATTTGTCACGTTCGTCAAATGTTATCTTGCCTTTATCTTTTTTGAAAATCAACGATCCTAAGCCTCCAAGTCCACCGATGCCTATAAAAGCAAAACCTGCAAGGGAACCTGGAATTCCAACTATGAAATACAATATTCCAAATACGACGCACCCAGCGACTACACCCGCAGATATAGCGATTATCATCAACAATGCTATTTTCTGTTCCCTGTTCATGATATTCATCCTTTTCCATCTATAACTATCTTTTGTTTATGTAAAGCATACCAGACATAATGTATAGTATACCATACTATATGTCAAGTATATTTTACATTTTTTGCAAAAATTTTTTAAAAAATTTAGAGCTGTTACAATCCTTTGGTCAAATTCCTCACATATTTCCGAATATATAGTTAATGACAGTTATTGATTTACAGACAAAACAATGCCTGTTTTGCGCCGAGACGATCCAGGCTCAGGCCATCAAGTGCCGGTTCTGCGGTGAGTTTCTCAACAGCGATAAGGCCAGGGCTCTGGAAGCCAATTCCGGGCCGGATTCGCAGTCATCAGAAGACGAAAGAATTGATGATAAAATCCTGTTTGCAGGTAATCCCTCCCTTTTGGGGATGGCGCCGGCGGTCATCAAGGGTCTGTTCTTTCTTGTCGCGGCATATCTTTTGTTAAAACTACCCCTCGAAATTATGGCTGATGACCTGCTAAGTTTGAAACTTACCGAAAATCAGGTGTTGGTGTTCGGCAGATACAGGATCATTGCCGGTCTTGGGATTGCCACAATTGTTGTGCTCAGACTTGTTATCAAAATGATCAAACTCAAGATGATCTATTATGAAGTTACCGCCGATAGGATTGAGTGGGGGCGGGGTATTTTCGACAGAAGAGTAGACAATCTGGATATGTTCAGAGTAATTGACTTGAATATGCGAAGAACTGTGTTCGACGTTATTTTTGGGATAGGCTCCGTGAGTTTGATAACAACCGACAAAACGGACCCGGAGTTCGCATTCGAAAAAGTGCGGCATTGCCGCTTGCTCTACGATGTCATTAAAAAATCCAGCCTGGAAGCGGATAAACAAAACCGTGTCATACACCTTGAGTGACAAGCCCTTCTGTCCCATCCGGCAGCTAATTCTTCAGCGGCAGCTCGATAACCATCCGTCCCTCGTCTTTTCGCCAGATGGTAATGTCAACAGTCCGGCGGTCGAGCAATTTCAATAGAGTCTGCTCGAATTCCAGATTGTTTCGTACTGCCTCATCATCGACTTTCAAAATGACGTCTTTGTTTTTGATACCGGCTATATCGGCGAGACTGTTTGGCTCAACGGCACTTATATAGAGACCCTGTTTAACGTTCAAGTCCTCGTTGAGTGCGGTCGCTTTGGTTAGCGGGGAAAGGTTACAACCGATATCGGGGAAATGGAAGTTTGCCACAAGCTCTTCAACATCCGTATTCAATGCCCGGTTGACGGCATTTATCAGGTCTGGGCCGTCCAGGTAATCAAGCTCGTTCATTTGGGCGATGATATCCTTTAGGGCATCCGTGCCGAACCTGTCCGCGATAAGCAGAAATAAACCCAGAGCGGCATCGTAGTATTCATTATTGATTACAGGGCTGGAGTATTGATGCCACTTGAAAAGCTTCTCGCCCACTCTGCTTAGAGATGAGAAAGGGCTGGATAAAACAACGAGATTAACGTTTGAATATTCATCCGATTGCTCGGATAGTAGCATCTGTTGTGCTAAAACGGCCACGTATTCGGCAAAGCCTTCTCTGAACCAGCGGGTGTAATTCAGCATTTTCGGCTTCAGAAACAGCAATTCACCTGCGAAGTCGGGCAGTACAACTCCGGGCGGTTTATGGAAGATCAGTGACATCTCGACAATCTCGTGCGCCAACAATTCCGGATACCCCAAATTCCGCAGGACAATGGCCTGGCAGGATTCGTCACCAGCGGAGACGAACAACGGCATAGTGAAAATGCCGGGCTCGCTTTCGAACCTGATTTCATAATTCTCAGGGATTCGCTCCTGACGCAACAGATAGACTCGTGTCGCATAGCATATCTTCAAGCCGGTGGAATCTTCGATATGTGAAGTCAAATCGTTGATTTGATTCGCTATTTGCCTCGCCTGCTCTTCCAGACCGAACTGGTAAATGACGTTTGCGTCTTCGGTTTCGACTGTTCCCTCGAATGTGGTTTTCCGCAGGTTCGAATCGGTCAGCACGTATTTGCCGCTCGCTACCCAGCTTCCTTGACTCTGTCTGGCCAACGCCTTCGGCAAGACCCGTATGACCAAGTCTTTGTTAAGGCTCCTGCATCCCCCACTCAATACCAGAATCAAGCTCAACAGTCCGGCAACTAAGATTCTCCTCATAGAGCACTCCTTTCAAAAGTTGTTCGGTTCAGCTTTATTCTCATCGGGCTGACAATTGTAACGTCGTATAGTTTGAAAAGCACGGATATACTATTAGCAGTGGTGTTTCTCATGCAGCAGCATCTTTCTTTTAAGTGTTGGCCCGCCGAGAGCACTGAAACCGCCGATTTTGCCATCGCTTCGGACTATACGGTGACAGGGAATAATCAAGGGCAGTGGATTTTTGGCAAGTGCGCCGCCCACAGCGCGGGCAGCGGCAGGTCGGCCTATTTTTTTCGCCAATCCGGAATAACTTATCGTCCGCCCAAATCCAACATTTCTGCAGGCAGTCAAAACAGACATCTGAAAAGGACTGAATTCGTCCAGAGTAATTGGGATATTCCTAAAATCTATGCAGGCACCTTCAAAATAAGCGGTTATCTGGTCCTGGACTGTCTTAAAAAGGGATCTGTCATACCGAGAGTTTTCGAGATTCTGCAAAAGCTGCGATTCGACCTTTTCAGGGCCAGCTAACGGCAGACAGGTACGGAAAAGCCCTTTATCGCCGGCAGCAAGGCCGAAATACCCCCATTTAGTCTGAAAAATCGCATATTTTATCGCTTTTTGCATCTTTTACTCATAATTCGCTGGCGAAATATTTTCTAATGTGCCAAATTCATTGACACAAGAACAATATTCTGTTAAATATAGTAGTTTTTATAAAAAATAGCCAATGACGGTTTACAGCAAAGGAAGCTAAAAACGTAAAACGAAAAAGGAGAAAACTTAACTTAAAATTCAAACTGATTTACTTTTTAAGTTCTATCCTCTGGTTTTGCACTTTCAGCTTTAAGTTTTTTTGCTATTTTGATTTATGTCTCTTGAAGAGCTAAGAAAACGAATAGACGAACTCGACCACCAGCTTGTGCAGCTGCTTAATGAGCGTGCGCGCGTTGTCATAGAGATAGGGAAGCTGAAGAACAAGACCGGCAAGGCGGTTTATGCGCCGGACCGGGAAAAAGAGGTCCTTGCCAAGATTGCCGAGGCCAATAAGGGTCCGCTTCCGGACAAGTGCCTGGTGGCCATTTGGCGTGAGTTGATGAGCGGCTCTTTTGTGCTGGAGAGGCCCTTGCGAATCGGCTTTCTTGGTCCCAAAGGCAGCTTTAGCCATACTGCGGCTATGCTCAAATTCGGCCAGAGCGTCGAATATGAGCCGCTGGCGGATATCACAAGCATCTTCGATGAAGTCAGCAAGGGTCATTGTGATTTGGGCCTCGCTCCGATAGAAAATACCACGGGCGGTGGCGTAATAGAAACACTCGACGCCCTGATAGATTCAGATGTGAAAGTCTGTGCCGAGGTCCTAATGGCGATTCATCATAATCTTTTAGGCAATTGCCCGCTGGAAAAGATCGAGAAGATTTACTCAAAGCCGGAAGTATTCGCCCAGTGCCGAAACTGGTTAAGCGCAACCTTCAAGGAGGCGCAGACTGTTCCGGTTGCTTCCACTGCCAAGGCGGCTCAACTGGCATCAGAAGAACCGAACTCGGCAGCGATTGGCTCCAGAGTCGCAGCGGAGTTGTATGAACTGAGAATTATTTGCGAAAACATCGAGGATATTGCTAACAATGTGACAAGATTTCTGGTAATCAGCCAGGAAGATGCAAGGCCGACAGGAGAAGATAAAACCGCTATACTGTTTAGCACCGCTCATAAGGCCGGCGCCCTGGCCGATGTGCTCGAGGTTTTCAAACGATACAATATCAATCTGACAAACATAGAGTCCAGGCCCAGCAAGAAAAGGCAGTGGGAATACTATTTCTTCATGGATTTTGTGGGACACAGGACGGAGAAACAAGTTAAAAAGGGACTCGAAGAAACCCGTAAGCATTGCCTGCAGCTTTCGATATTAGGAAGTTTCCCGAGGGCAACAGAATTACTTTAATCGCTGCTCGCAGCCCGTAACCAAAGCGAAAAAACATAAACGCAGGGTTATGAATTTAGGAGAGTTTTTATGAGAAAGCCGTTTGTGGCCGGCAACTGGAAGATGAATACCGACAGTCATAGCAGTGTAAGTCTGGCCGAGAGCATTGCTTCCGGGTCCTCTGAGATAGCGGGCCGGAGCGTTGACATCGCGGTTTTTCCGCCTTTTGTTTATCTGCCATCCGTATTTAAGGCCCTTAATACAGCCAACATCGCAGTTGGAGCACAGGATTTGTACTTTGAGCAAAACGGGGCTTTTACAGGCGAAATAAGTGTCTCGATGTTAAAAGATATTGGCTGCACCTATGCCTTGTGCGGTCATTCGGAACGTCGGCACGTTATCGGAGAAACCGACGAGTTAATAAACAAAAAAGTTGCTGCTGCCATTTCCGGCGGCCTTTTGCCGGTATTATGCGTGGGCGAGCTGCTCGACGAACGTAAAGCATCACAAACAAACGAAGTGGTGACCCGGCAGATAAAAAACGGTCTGGCCGGCCTAAGTGTTGAGAAAATCTCCGCGGTAACCATTGCCTACGAACCGGTCTGGGCCATCGGGACAGGCCTGACAGCAACACCTCAACAGGCACAGCAAGCACATGAACTTGTACGAAAGCTGCTTGCCGAAATGTATGACGCCCAGTTAGCTGAGGAAATCCGCATCCTTTATGGCGGCTCGGTTAAGCCCGGCAATGCAGCGGAGTTGATGCAGCAGCAGGACGTAGACGGTTCGCTGGTCGGTGGGGCAAGTTTAAAAGCTGATGATTTTTTAGCAATAATTCGGGCGGCAGTGTAATTGACAACTGGCTGTTTACTATTGTAAAAGAAACAACAGAAATGGCGATTGTGCAATAATAGAAAATAGTAAATACCCGATCGAAAGGGGAACGAATATGACTGTTTTTCCATTGTTAGCTGTAGGTTTTATTATGAAGGTCGTTGCTGTCCTTTTTGTTTTTTGCGCCGTGGCATTGATTCTAATGATTTTAGTTCAAAAAGGCAAAGGCGGCGGTTTAAGTGGGGCGTTCGGCGGAGGTATGGCAAGCGGGATTTTGGGTTCCAAAACCGGAGACTTCCTGACCTGGGTTACAATAGTGCTTGTGGGTGTATTTCTTACTCTTGCGGTGGTGATGGCCAAATTCTACATACCATCTGATGACTTTGACGAAGGTACCACGCCACCGATTACTTCTTCTTCAGAGTTTCCGCCAAGTTCGGAGTCACCATCGCCGATTGGTGAGATGGGGACCCCGCTGGACGGTGAGAGCACTGATGCAAATTCACCCGGAATAAGGTAGAAATTTTCATAAGAGTGATATAATAATGGGAACTGCATTTTGCCCGCCAAAGGGATGGCAAAGCAGTAACCCTGTCGAATGCGTAGTTGATTTAGTTTGAAAGTGTAGTGGCTATGATAAGTAGCATGACCGGATACGGAGATGCGGAAGGCCGACTCAATGGCGTGACCTACGCGGTGGAAATCAGAACGGTCAACAACCGTTATTTCAAGGCCAATTTAAAATTGCCGGAGTCGGTAGCATTTCTGACAGAGGCTATTGAAAAGCTTCTGCGAGATAATTTGTCACGCGGGACAGTAAATTACGTCCTCCGGCTCAGGAACGCATCAGCAAATGTGCTCTTTGATATAGATGAGACGGCTTTGCAGGCCGTTATGGAAAGATTGAGCCGGATTGCCTCTTCGGCCAATATCAATTGCCCGATTGATATTGGCAGCTTGCTTAACCTGCCGGGGATTTTGGAGCCGGCAACGCCCGATGAAAATACAGCCGAGCAAATTAAGAAGACAGTCCTGGAAATCAGTCAGGAAGCAATCGAGAAGCTAAAACAAATGCGTGCCGCCGAAGGAGCTGCTCTTGAAGCTGATTTGAAAAAACACTGCGATTCTATAAAGCAGGACATTGAGCGAATATGTGATCGCAGTGAAGTTGTCCTGACGAGATATGCAGAGAAACTAAAGAAAAGAGTTAATGAGCTGCTCGCGGGTGCAAAACTGAAGTTGGATGAAGAAACACTTGCCAGAGAAGTGGCGATTTTCGCCGAAAGATCGGATATATCTGAGGAGATTGCCCGGCTGGATTCGCACCTGCTGCAACTGATGCAGGGCTGTCAGACAAATTCACAGGCCGGACGAAGGTTGGACTTCATCAGCCAGGAGATGCTCAGAGAAGCTAACACCATAGCAAGCAAGGCCTCTGATACCGAGATTACAAGCTGCGTGGTCGACATAAAATGCCGGATAGACCGGATTAAAGAACAGGTTCAGAATGTAGAGTGACAAAGTAATATCACGCGATGCGTATATTCTTTGCGTAAACATCACACGTGACAGACAACGAAAATATGAACGAGACAAAAAGCAGATATGACAAAATTGTAATAGTGAGCGGCCCATCAGGTGTTGGCAAGAGCACTATCTGCAAAGAGGTGGCTAAGAGGCTAAATAATGTTTATCTTAGTGTTTCTGTTACTACACGGCCAAGGAGTAAAGCCGAAGTTGACGGCCAGGACTATTGGTTTATATCCGAGAATGAGTTTCAAAAGCGCCTCGATAAGGGCTTGCTGCTGGAACACGCCGAGGTTTTTGGCCATTGGTACGGGACACCAAAGGAACAAGTAGATGAAGCGCTGCAGCAAGGCAGCATCGTTATCCTGGAAATCGACGTTCAAGGTGCGATACAGGTCAAACGCATACACAAGGATGCAGTGATGATTTTTGTTTTCCCGCCGACTCAAAAAGAATTGGCAGAGCGTATGAAACTCAGGGGCAGAGAAGACCTTGAAACGGCTGAGGATAGATTGAACGGGGCAAGCGGAGAAATCGCCGCTGCCTGGCAATATTATAAACACATGGTTATAAACGACAACCTGCAGCAGGCGGTAAACGAGGTCGTAGAAATTATTCAGCAAAATTAAGAAAAACTAACTGTTAGTGCGATTTTGTATAAATTCGCGTTGGGCCTTTGAAATTAATCGGAGAAAAAAATAATGATAGAGGAGCTTAAGAGCACCAATCTAATCAACAAAGTCGGAGGCAGATTCAAATTGACGGCACTGATTCAAAAACGTCTGGACGAGCTCGTGCAAGGTGCTCGGCCCCTGATTGAAGATGCCGAAGGCAAAACAATGCTGGAAATTGTTGTCCATGAAATTCTGCAGGACAAAATCGCCGCGGAGATCCAGGAAAGCAAGAGCATTAAACCGGATGAAGAAAAAGATTAACCGCTTATTGAAAAGATAACTTAGAAAACCAAACACCAATAGTGAAACGTGAAGTGAGATATGGTGTAGGCTTCACGAGATACGTAACGATGCGGCCGCAGAAAACGAATTAACAATGCCCACAAAAAAGACAAATCTAAAAATTAAAAATCTGAACATTCTGCTGGGTGTCAGCGGTGGAATCTCTGCATATAAGGTGGTCGATTTGGCCGGCAAGCTGACCGCCGCCGGTGCCGGAGTCAAGACGGTCATGACGGATGCCGCCTGCGAGCTCGTTGGGCCCAAAAGCTTCGAAGCCGTTACCCATTCAGTAGTTTTTACAAGTCTGTGGGACACATCGGGAGAATATGAAATCGACCATATAGCGCTGGTCGACTGGGCCGATATTGTTATTGTGGCGCCGGCAACTGCGAATATTATAGGCAAAATCGCAAACGGCATCTGCGATGACTTGCTTAGTACGCTGCTTTGCGCGGCTTCGCCCCTGATTGAATCAGGACTGACACTTTTGGCCCCGGCAATGAATAACAACATGTGGGCAAACCAGGCCGTCCAGCGAAATATCAAGACGATAAAACAAATGGGTTTTCTGCTAACAGGACCTGAAACAGGACGACTTGCCTGCGGTACGGAAGGGATAGGCAGAATGTCGGAGCCGCAGGATATTTTAGAAGCGATTGAAAAAATCGCCTCCAAAATTAAACGCAGGAAAAAATAAAACTTTCAGTAAAATGCACCTCTTAATTACAGCTGGTGGTACACGGGAATACATTGACCCGGTCCGCTTTATTACCAACGCAAGCAGCGGCCGGATGGGGTACGCCCTTGCCCGTGCAGCCGTCAAAGCCGGCCACAAGGTCACGCTTATAAACGCTTCAGATTTACAGCCGCCGGTCGGTGTCGACTTTGTCGGTGTCGATAGTGCTGCCGAAATGTTCAAGGCGGTTAAAAAACATTTCCCTCGATGCGATTGCCTGATTATGGCAGCGGCTGTGGCTGACTACACGCCCCTCAAACAAGCTAAATCCAAAATCAAGAAAACAAACAAACCTCTTACCATCAAACTCAAGCCCACAACCGACATTTTGAAATGGGCAGGAAGGCATAAAAAGAAAAATCAGGTCGTCGTCGGCTTTGCCCTCGAAGACAAAGCTGTCCGAACACGGGCTGAGAAGAAACTGAAAGAAAAGAACCTTGATATGATAATCGCCAATACTCCCGCCGCAATCGGGGCCGACAAATCAACTGTTCAGATAAAAGTAACCGGCGGCAAATGGCTGAAGATTCCGCAGGCCGGCAAAACAACAATCGCCCAAAAAATTATTTCGCTGGTGGAAGGTCTTTAAAACCCCCCTTCTCGCTTTGGTTTAGTGCAAAAAAACTCAAATATGATAGCATAGGGGCTATGGAAAGTGTTTGATTATCTATAAAAAGAGGCATGAAAATGGAAAAAATCGTTAGAAAAATTATTTTATCAGTGACATCGTTGACAATATTTGCAGTCAGTGCACCGGCCAAGCAACCGGCTTACCCCGTCAAGGTGAGCGAGAACAGCAGGTACTTCGTGGACCAGAAAGGAAATCCCGTCTTCTGGTTAGGCACTACTCAATGGCAAATCTTTCGGGAATATACTCTGGAAGAAGCCGGGACAATTCTTGAAAAAACAGGAAGCAATGGTTTTGCCTTTGTTCAGGCGATGCTCATGGGCGTTGGTGACGGCACGCAGCCCAACGTGTACGGCCAAAAGCCCTGGATTAATAACGACCCCCTAACGCCAAACGAGGCGTACTTCAAGAATGTGGATTCCGTTATCCGGATAGCTCGTGAAAACAACCTCGTTTTTTCGGTGACTCTCTACCATCAACGGTACCGCAATTATATAACATTAAAGAATGCGCGGGCATGGGCGAAGTGGCTGGCTCAACGCTATAAGGACGTACCCAATATTGTCTGGTCTATGACGCCCGAGGCCAAACAGGAATTTGTTCCGATTCTTCGGGAATTGGCTGCCGGCCTTCACGAAGGAGACGGAGGTCACCACCTTATTACCTTTAAACCGGACCCCGCTCCATATTCATCCAGCTTCATCCATAACGAAAACTGGCTGGATTTCAATTCCATGCAAACATGGAATGGTGTCAAGCTCATTTATCCTATGGTAACCAAAGATTATAACCTTAAGCCCATAAAACCCGTTCTAATGGCTGAAGGTGCATACGAAGCAGGCTCCGAATACGGATTTGATGTAACGCCTCTATGGGTCCGCAGGCAGGCCTATTATTCATACCTGGCCGGCGCCCATCACACCTACGGGCACAACGACAGTTGGCGTGTACTGCCTACCTGGAAAAAGGCACTGGATGCACCCGGCGCCTGCCAGATGGGTGTCCTGAAAAAAATATTTCTGGCGAGAAAAGAATGGTGGTATCTCGTTCCGGATCAATCGATTTTTGCAAGCGGCGACAAAACCGATGGACGCGTGTTGAACCTGGCGGCCCGTCATAAAGACGGCAAATGGATCATGGTATATTTAGGCAGCAAGACCTCTTTTTCCGTCAATATGAACAAAATTACCGCAGCAAGCAAAGTGAATGCATTTTGGGTCGACCCGAAAACAGGGGATTCGGTCTCGATTGACAGTCTTTCGAATAAAGCGGTAGGGTCCTTTTCGACACCCGATGGCTGGGAAGATGCCATATTGATTCTGGAAACATCTGACGGCAATTAAAACTGAAAGATTTTTCCCAGATAAAAAGGCCCGGTTGTGAATGGTTAAAGCTTTCAGAAGCGACTAAGATCACAACCGCCCAAAAAATTATTTCGCCGGCAGAAGAGCTAATCGCCGGCAATTGACAAAAGCAAAAGTAGACCTGCGAAAAATATAAGAGTTTGCCATCGCAATTTCATCCTGCCAAAACAGGTCATCGCAACAGCAACAAAGGAAACTAAGGCACCCGCCAATGCCAGGCCGCTTAAAAGCGGCACCATTATCGCCGCCCTTTCATTTCCGTAGGTAATTGTGCCTCTTGCCATATGGCCAAACCATTTCAAGGCAAAGTATGCTGCCGCCAACCAAACGCAAACAGCCGGCAGACACAAAACAAACCGTAAGCCTATGTTCATCTCGCTTTTTTTGTGTGTCAGAGTATGTTCCATAAGGAACCTCCAAACTACCGGACAGCAATTAATCCTTGTCTTTTATCCCAAGGTCGTCTTTCGTTAGAATGCTCTCGAATTTGTAGCCAGCGCTAGTGATGTTTTCCACTGCTCCCTGCTTGCGGTCGATTACACAGACAATTTTTTTGACGGTTGCACCGGCCTCGGTGATAACTTTAGCTGCTTCGCAGACCTGTCCACCGGTGGTGGCGATGTCCTCAACCAAAAGAACAACATCACCTTCTGTTAAAACACCCTCAATGAGTTTACCTGTGCCGTAGCCTTTTTTGCTGTTTCGTACGATTATCCAGTTCTTGCCGGTCTGCATGGCCGTTGCTGCCGCGAGGGCCACGCCGCCGAGTTCGGCACCGGCTATTAAGGTCACGTCATCAGTTGCGTGTTCGGCGAATTCGGCGCCGAGGGCCTGGAGGATGTCCGGGCAGGTCTCGAAGAGGTATTTGTCAAGGTAGTACTTACTTTTCTTTCCGCTTCGGAGGGTAAAATCGCCCTCAAGGTATGCGGTTTCTTTTATTCGTTTTATCAGTTCTTCTCTTGTCATTACCTCATGCTCCACTTCAACGAACAGCTATAATCAAGATTAAACTTTCAGTTCGACTTTTCTGCTAATCTCTCTGCGATATTTTCTTCGGACCGGTTCTATGACTGTCCTTATGAATTCATCGACCTGCTGCGGCGCCCGGCCGATATAATTTTTTGGATTTAATACCTTTTCAAAATCGACTTTTCTAAAGGAGATGTCTGCTTTTAGGCGGTTAATTAAATCGTTAGGTCTGCCGAATTGTTTCACCTGTGCAGCAGCGGCGTGCGAGTGCAGCCTTATTTTTTCATGCAGCTCCTGGCGGTTTCCGCCCGCCTTGACACCGGCCATCAGGATATTCTCAGTCGCCATAAAGGGCAGCTCCGCATCAACGTGCGCCGCTATCACCTTCGGATAGACAACGAGGCCATCAAGAACATTGGCGAGGATTTCGAGAATCCCGTCAACGGCCAAAAACGCCCCGGGAATAACCACCCTCCTGTTGGCTGAATCATCGAGCGTCCTTTCGAACCACTGCTCGGAAGCCGTCATAGCAGGGCTGGTAGCCAGGCTCAGGACCAATCGGCTAAGGGCGGTCACCCTTTCCGAGCGCATCGGATTTCTCTTATAAGCCATTGCCGAAGAGCCGACCTGTGATTTTTCAAATGGCTCTTCAATCTCTTTTTGGTTTGCGAGAAGACGCAGGTCGTTGCACAGCTTGTGGGCGGACTGCGCAACTGATGCAAGGCAGTTTACCACGAGTGTGTCGATTTTTCGCTGGTATGTCTGGCCCGTGACAGCGCATGTTCTTTTGAAGCCGAATGCGGCGGCAACCGCCTTGTCAAGCTGTTTTACCTTGCTGTGACTGCCTTCGAAAAGGGCCAGGAAAGAGGCCTGCGTGCCGGTTGTGCCTTTGACACCTCTGAATAGCAGTGTCTCAAGTCGGTGCTCGATTTCCTGCAAATCCAATGCGAACTCGTAGCACCAAAGCGTTGCCCTCTTGCCAACGGTAGTCAACTGGGCAGGTTGAAAATGCGTGTAACCTAATGTCGCAAGGTCGCGATGCTTCTTTGCAAATTTACCGAGCAGATTTATCACGGCGGCCAACTTGCCGGCCGTCATCTGAAGCGCTTCTCGTATAATTATCAAGTCAGCATTATCGCCCACGAAACAGCTCGTGGCGCCGAGGTGAATTATCGGCGCGGCCTTAGGTGCTACCCTGGCAAAGGTGTGGATATGGGCGACAACATCGTGGCGGAACTTCTTTTCGAAATCGGCGGCCCTTTTGAAATCAATATCATCAAGATGTCTGGCCATCTGTTTTATCTGGCCCTGTTTTATTGGCAGGCCGAGCTTTTTCTGCGCCTTTGCCAGTTCGAGCCAGAGCCTGCGCCACGTGCTGAATTTTTTCTGTGCCCCGAAAAGCTCCGCCATCTCTTTCGAGGCATTTCTCTCAACAAGAGGACTTACATAACTTTGGTATTTTGAATCGTTTGCCATTTTAATCTCTTTAAAAGTTTAATCAGCCCCAACTCTTTCCTGCCTTTTAACTAAAAGCTGCTCAATATCATCAATATCCTCCCGGCTCAGGTCCCAATCAGATGCAGAATAAGTTTCGATAATCTGTTCCGGTCTTCGCGCCCCTACGATGGCGGCGGTAACCTCAGGCCGGCGAAGGACCCAGCTAACAGCAAGCTGGGCCAATGTTCTGCCGTTGCGTTCTGCTATGGGCCGCAGCTCGTCAACAAGCTGCAGCGTAGCGGTAAACTGCGGCTCAAGAAAATCAGGACTTTCCCTTCGATGGTCGTCCAAAGCCAAGGCATCGAAACGTTCCTGGCTGAATTTACCCGTGAGCAGACCCCTCTGCATGGGGCTGTATGCTACAACGCCGATGTTATTTTGGGCACAATAGCTCAATAATTCTTCCTCGACTTCACGATGGAGCATACTATAAGGCGGCTGAAGCGAAGCGACCGGTGCAATCTTCCGGATGCGTCTTATTTGCTCGACACTATAATTCGATACGCCGATATACCGCACCTTGCCTTCCTCGACCAGTTTTGCCATTTCCTCCCAGCCCTCTTCGATATCTTCCTCCGGCTGGGGCCAGTGCATCTGGTACAGGTCGATCACATCGACTCCGAGTTTTTTCAGGCTTGTATGGCATTCTTCTCGAATGCTTTTGGCTTCGAGGCAGGGTATCCTCTGGTTCTGTTCGCTCCACAATAATCCACACTTGGTTGCGATAAGCGGTTTTTTGCTTGTCTGCTTTAGGGCCTTGCCGACAAGCTCCTCGGAATGACCCAGACCGTAGATTGGGGCGGTATCTATCCAGTTGATTCCCTTCTCCAGCGCTGTCAGGACCGCACCAATCGCCTCATCATCATCCTGCGGCCCCCATCCATACAGCCACGGGCCGCCCATTGCCCAGGTGCCCAAGCCTACGGTGGTCAGCTCCAAATCGGTATAACCTAATTTTCTTGTCCGCATAATAAATCTCCCAAAAATTCGGGTTCGCACAATAGCATATTATGATTTCAAACGTTAATCAATACTTTTTGCTTTTACTTGAAATCATCTCTCAATCCGGCTAAACTCGAAAAATCTATAGTGCTGTTTTGTAATACTAATTAACTCGAATATCCAACTGAAACAACCATGAAAAAAAGACGAATATCCCCGCGGATTCTCCTGGGCTTGTCGCTGATCCTGCTGTCAATCTTTTTTTATGTAATCCATTACGTGCTTTTCAAGGATGCCCATCACATCTTTATTTACCTGGTGGGCGATATTGCATTCGTCTTCATAGAGGTGCTGCTTGTTACGCTGATTATTCATCAGATATTAAGCGATAGAGAAAAGCGGGCGATATTCAAAAAATTGAATATGGTCATCGGAGCCTTTTTCAGTGAGGTCGGCACGCCTTTGTTAAAGTATTTTCAGGTTTTCGATGTCAATGCCGGCCAGACCTCAAGTCACCTGATTGTGAGCAATGACTGGTCGCCGGAACATTTTGTTCTTATAAAAAAAGTGCTTCAAAATCACGATTATAAAATTGACAGCCAGTCCGGCGACCTGGAAGCCCTGCGGGATTTTCTTGTCGACAAGAGAGGTTTTCTCCTGCGCCTGCTTGAGAATCCCAATTTGTTGGAGCACGAAAACTTCACTGAGCTGCTGTGGGCGGTCTTCCATCTGGCCGAGGAATTATCGCACAGGAAAACCGTCAAAAAGCTGCCCGAAAACGACTATAAACATTTGGCCGGCGATATAACAAGAGCATACAGCCTGTTGATGCGGCAGTGGCTCGACCACATGGAACATCTCAAGAATGATTATCCTTATCTGTTCTCTCTTGCTATAAGGACCAATCCCTTTAATCCCGATGCCTCACCGGAAGTAAAATAAATCATTTTATTGCTATCGCCGATTAATGATAGCCGGCCCCGGGATAGAGTATATTCAGCGCCAGTGTATGTATGGGACTAAAGACCGGGCCAAAAAGCTGCCAGGCAACGACCAGGCCTATCATTCTATGCATCGGCTGATATAGAAAACTTTCATAGCGCTCTGCGTCCCGGTCGCTCAGAAAAAACAAAAGCACGTTGCTGCCGTCAAGCGGGGGAAGCGGAATCAGATTGAAAACCAGTAAAATCAGGTTCAGTGAAAAGAGGATGCTAACCACAAGCGCCGCCGAGTTTGCCCATCCCGCCGATGCCGCCGCGACAACCTGCGTGAAAATAATTGTCTCGGGGGCGTGAAAAAAACCGAATAGTATCCCTCCGCGGATTATCAACACCGCGGCTAAAACGAGAATCAAATTGGCTCCCGGCCCGACCAGGGACATCAACGCCGCTTTCTTCCTGTTTCTCTGTGCCCAGTAAGGATCATACGGCGCGCTGGCCCAGCCTATCATCCAGCCGGAAAATAAAAAAGAAAGTATCGGAATTCCAACCATGCCGAAAGGGCTGCGTTTAATATGGGGAACGGGATCTATGGTGACCAGGCCGTAATGGTAAGCTGTAGGGTCCCCCAGACTGGCGGCGGCAAATCCGTGACTGAATTCGTGAAAAGTCGCCGAAATAATAAAAATCACATACCAGATTATTCCCAGGGCGACATATTCCATGAGTATATCTTGGCCTTTATTTGGTTATAGAGATGATATAAGTTTTTCCGGCTCCCGTCTCGAACTCAACAACATTTTTTTCTGGGATGGTGGTCTTAACTACCTTGCCGTCACATTCGACCTTGACCGGTACCTCGGCACGGATTCTGCATTTGGAACCCAGTTTCGAACGGATTGCACCGCCGGCGAGTTTGCCATTCTCCCAGGCAATGTCCACTTCGAAGCCGCCGCGGGCACACAGGCCCTTGACATTTCCGGTCAGCCAGGCCGTTGGCAGGGCAGGCAGCAGGTGAATTTCGCCGGCGTGACTTTGCAGTAACATCTCGGCGATCCCGGCCGTACCCCCAAAGTTGCCGTCAATCTGGAACGGTGGGCAACTGTCGAACATGTTCGGCAAAGTGCTGCCGGTGATTAATCCGGCAAGCATCTTGTAGGCGTGGTCTCCATCAAGCAATCGAGCCCGGAAGTTGACCTTCCAGGCCTTGCTCCAGCCGGTGCCGCCGTCACCACGGTGCGTAAGTGTGACACGGCAGGCCTCGGCCAGCTTAGGGGTTTTTAACGGCGTGATCTCACAGCCCGGGTGCAGCGCGTACAAGTGTGAGATATGCCGGTGCTGGTTCCTGGGATTGTCTTTGTCCTGGAGCCACTCCTGAAGCTGGCCATGCTGTCCGATCTGATTCGGCGCGACCCGGCTTCGCAGCTCCGTGAGCTTTCGGCGAAAGTCACCGTCGATGCCGAGGATTTTAGCGGCTTCGATACAGTTGGCGAACAGCTCGCGGATGATTTGATGGTCCATAGTGGGACCTGCAACCAGCCCACCCTGTTCAGGAGAATTGGATGGTGTGCTTATGAGCCGGCCGGTCTCCGGGTCCTCGATGAGAAAATCGACAAAGAATATTGCCGCCTCCTTCATCACAGGATACGCCCGCTCAGCGAGAAACTTTCTGTCGCCGGTGAACTGGTAATGCTCCCAGAGGTGCCGGGTAAGCCATGCCCCGCCGGTTACCCATATACCGTGGTTTGAATTATTAATGGGTGCCGTGCCCCGCCACAGGTCGGTATTGTGGTGAAATACCCACCCCCGGCAGCCATAATGCACTTTCGCGGTCTTCCTCCCGGAGATAACAAGGTCGTCGAGCATATCGAAAAGCGGTTCGTGGCACTCCGAAATGTTGCACACCTCGGCCGGCCAGTAGTTCATCTCCGTGTTGATGTTGGTCGTCCACTTGCTTTCCCACGGCGGCTTTATTTTGTCGTTCCAGATACCCTGGAGGTTGGCCGGCTGGGAGCCGGGACGGGAACTGCAAATCAGCAAATAGCGGCCGAATTGAAAATACAGGGCCGCCAACTGTGGATCATTGCTTTTACCAAACGTCCTTATACGCTCGTCGGTCGGCCGGTTGGCTGCGTCCGTGATGCCCAGGTCAAGACTTACGCGACGGAAAAGGCGGCGATGGTCGGCAACGTGCGCCTTGCGTAAAGTATCGTAGCTCTTGCCGGAAACTCTTTTTATCACCTTCTCGCAGCGTGCCGCCGGGTCGGCGGAGACATCCTGAAAGTTTATGAAGCTGGTGGCGGCCGCCAACAACAGCGTAGTCTCATTGGCGCCATTAACCTCCAGGCCCTCGTTGGTACTTTTCACTTTGCCGCCATCGGTCGAGACGAGAAGTCGGGCCTCGAACTTCAAACAACTGCCCTCCATGCCGGAAGGATGACGGTCCGCACGAATTTGACCTCGCAGCGCCATTTGTGTCTTGCCAACGGTGACTGTCGAAGTATCCGGCTGAGGACTACTCATATTCGCAGTAAAGTTCACGCTGCCGTCTTTATCAGCGGTGATACGCACAACGATCACCTGGTCGACGGCGCTGGAGAAGACTTCGCGGGTGAACTTAACGCCATCAACAGTGTATGTAACGCGAGCGACCGCGGTATCCAAATCGAGCTCACGGCGGTAATCGCTGGGTTCTTGTAGATTTGGGAAGTGCAAATTCAGGTCGCCGAACGGCTGATATGCGTGCTGGCGGAGCGGAACGCTCATCATCTGCTTCATCGCCAGCGCCTCGGCTTCGCGCTGCTTGCCTTCGAAAAGCAGCTTGCGGACAACCGGTAGATATTCAGCAGCGCCGGGATGAGAATAATCATGCGGCTTGCCGGTCCACAGTGTGTCCTCATTGAACTGCAAACGCTCGTCTTCTATGCCCCCGAAGACCATCGCCCCAAGACGCCCATTTCCAATGGGCAGTGCTTCGGTCCATTTTTCTGCAGGTCGATTGTACCATAGTCGAGACGCATTTTTTGTAGACTCGAAATCCAGAAATGGGGCCTTGGCAATCACAAAGCCAGCTGCCAACAAAACAACTGTTAAAAGGCCCAGAAGGAGTATTTTATCGGTCACTACCCTTCTTATTTCACAAGTTTCTGCCATATCAATGCTAATAATACACAAAAAACGTGAAAGAGAAAACTGAAAACTGTGAATTTGAGTTACCAGTTCACAACAAATCGCGAAATAAGGCCTCTCAATATAGCCTTTCGCTTTAATTTTTGCGCTTTTTTGGGACGTTCTGCTCAAGTAGGAATTCTACTTTGCAAACCGGTAAGGATAAGCAGAACAATAGCCCACATTTCATGATACAGGCATTTTGCTTATCGCTGAATTATTCATATATTTTAAATACGAACGGCATCTCCATAGGCGATAAACGCCTCAAAACATGGAGGATTCGTTTCTGAAAGGAAAATTGGGGGGCAATATGAACGAAATAATGATGCTGCGCGGGGCCGAGCCGAGGGAAATCTTAGAAACTGCGATTGAAGAAAAAGTACCTGCCATTATGTCCTATCTGTCCAAGAATAAATGGCATGTTACGAAGGTAATACTAACAAATCTTGGGGCCAATAGACTAAATATTGAGATCTGGCCAAAGGAAAAACCACATCCGATAAATATACACACTGACCAGCCGGTCGGCATATCAATCAAGTACGGATACGGAAAGTTTGTTTTTGACTCAACAGTCGTAGGTCTTGAGCTTTCAGAAGGTCCAAACAACCACGGCAAGAGCCCAACGATAGTGCTTGCGGTTCCGGACCGAATAGAGATAGTCCAGAGAAGAAGCTATTTTCGTGTTGACGTGCCCAAATCGCTGAAAGTAAACGTTCTACTGTGGCATCGTGGACTCAAGCGTGCCCCCGAAGCCATACTCTGTGACCGGGACAAACAGCAAGACAACAGCCAAGACAACAGCGACGAAACAAACAACGATAAGAAGCGGCAGGATTATTACAAGGGCAAGCTCGTTGATATTTCTGCCGGCGGCGCACAGCTTGCGCTCGACACAGCACAAAAACCGGACCTCAGGAAAGGCCAGTTTATCGCGCTCACGTTTACCCCTATGCCTTATGAAAAGCCCTTGATACTTGATGCCCAGATTAGAAACATCCTGCCAACAGCAGACGGCAAAAATATCTGCCTTGGTATACAGCTTGTCGGATTAGAGGCAAGCCCGGAGGGCAGAGGCGTTCTGCAGCGACTGTGCAATGTTGTCGAGCACTACTTCCAGATAAACCAATCCGGCGCCAAGCACCAGGAAATGAAGGGTGCCCCAAACGTGAAAATGGGCATTTCGCAAACTCGGTAGATACGCACTGTGTAAACAGAGGCAAACAACACGATTTGTATCTCGCATCCCACTCCACACCAGGCCGGATAAGTTTCAGTCACCGGGATGAGATTACTTTTCGGATTCACATTCTGTGACCTGGTCAAGGCTGGACAAAATGGGTTCACCCTTACGGATTACTTTGTAATAAAGCCATTTCACGAAGCTGCTTGCTGCAAAACCACAGAAAATCAATACCAGTGCCACCTGTATATTCCAAATAACCACGCCGAGGCCCAAAAGAAGCCATATAAGATGTGCGAAGGGTTTCTGCCCCTTGATGTACTGATTCAGAACATGCGGATATCGAATCCTGCTAACCATCAAAACCGCAATCCCCAGTGTCAAAAACGGCAGTGAATACATAATGGCGCTTTCGCAAAAAACAAACACACGGGAGTCTTTGGTTAAAAACTCCGGCAGCGTCTCCTGATGAAATATTATCAGGCTAACTATCACGCCCGCGGCCGCAGGACCCGGCAAACCCATAAAGCTCATATGCGCCGACTCATCTTCCTCGTTTTCGACATTAAACCTGGCAAGTCGAATGGCCTCGCAGCTAATATAAGCCGCCGCCGCCAGCCAGACGAAACGATGCAGGAAACCTGCAAAAGTTACGCTGAGTTGGGTAAGTCCGGCCAATTTGAACTCTTGTAAAACCTCAAACATCAGGAAAGCCGGAGCCACACCGAAGCTGATAATATCGCACAGGCTGTCGAGCTGGCCCCCGAAGCTGGAAGTGCTCTTGCTCATTCGTGATGGTTGAGGTT
>JAOUFU010000267.1 GCA_029858035.1 Phycisphaerae bacterium | reverse complement strand
CTGCCGGCCGACTGTTCTGCCCTTCGTCGAAGAAATAGAACAGTCGGCCGGCAGCCGAGACAGGTGACTGAATACCTGATGGAGTTTCATGGCTTCGAAGCCACAGCGGCGGCGCAACCCACTGCAGACTCCGGGGTGGCCCGACAACAGAATCGTTGGCAACCGCATTGTTGCTTGCATCGTGCAGGAAATGAGTCCACTGGTCAATATTGTCGGGCCAGGCTTTTATGGTCTTTTCCCAATTGTCTTTGCGCTGAACGCAGGCCACTCCTCCGGGAGCCAGAACTCGCATAACCTCGGTCATGGGAACCTTACCTGACACCTGCACGACAACCACATTTATTAGATTATCAGTGTATGGAAGTGCAGACCCCGAAAACTGCTCAACGGAGACAGCCCCGTACGTTCCCAGCGCCTTGATATAGCTTCTGGCCTTGTCAACCTTGGCCGGGTCTGCTTCGAGCCCATGAACCGTATAGCGGTCATTGGCGTGCAGTGCCGCCGTCAATATCCCGTCACCACAACCAAGGTGGACCACGATTCCGCCTTTTACGCCGGTGGTATCGAGAATTTTTTTGGCCTCTGTTTGTGCATCATTATTTTTTGCTTCCGTTGTGCCGGCCAATAGGCAAATAGCCAGCAGCCCCGGTAACCACGATTTGATTGAAAGATAGCGTTTCATAATGTAAGGGCCCTTACTTTCCAAATATTCGTATGAACCTTCTGATTAAAAGAGAGTATATCATTTTTTCCTGCAATTTCAAGGATTCGTACCAATGAATCTGACAGCTTTTATAAAGGGCGCATACTAATCGGGTGGTAGGCAGGAAACTTTCCCCCGCCATTTTGTTAAGTCTTATCCGTCCAGTAACTTGCGCCCGTCATTTTTGTTGCCATTTGAGTGGAAATTTCAGGTTAAACTTTTCCTGCGTTTGTTTAGGCCCCTCGGTTTTGTTGGAATATTCTCAACAGCCCCTTGCCAATGCGAGTTAATATGCTATAATACAAGCGTTTCTCAATCACCTTCTATTTTTGTAGAAATGCCCACGGAACATTTCGATGGCTGATACGACTACTGGAATACTGAAATGTGTTAGCAAACGGCAGTTTGCTGTCAGAACCGCGGAACGGGCTTATCGGCCTGGCCGGGCCGAAGTAATGGTCCACCCGGATCTAACTCGCCGCTTTGACCTCACCGAAGGAGCGTCTGTCGCCGGTCAGGTCGAGCGAAAGAATCACAGACCCATATTGGTGTCCATCGAGTCCATAGGGGGTGTGCAGCCGGAGGCATTCTGCGAACGCCCACGATTTACTGATCTGGTGGCGATCGATCCGCACGAGCGATTTGACCTGGGCGATTGCGGTCAGGAGAGCATGCGCATAGTGGACCTCATCGCACCGATAGGCAAGGGCACGCGTCAGTTGATTGTCTCACCGCCAAAGGCGGGAAAAACCGTTCTCCTGGAACATACGGTCCATGCGATTCGCCATTGTTCCCCCAAAAGCCGTGTCATCGTTTTGCTGTTGGATGAACGGCCGGAGGAAGTCACCCACTTTCGCAGGGCCGTGGAGGGCGCCGAAATCGTGGCCAGTACAAGTGACCATAGTGCCGACGAGCACGTCGAGCTCTCCGAGCTGATGCTTGCCCATGTACAGACAGAACTGGAATGCGGGCGTGAGGTGGTCCTGTTGATTGACAGTCTAACACGGATGGGAAGAGCGTTCAACAGCAAGACGCGGCAGCGAGGTGCACAGCGCCGACACACTATGAGCGGTGGACTGGAAGCGGGCATCCTGGAAGTACCCCGTCGTCTGTTCGGACTGGCACGTAACATCGAAAACGGAGGTTCCGTCACCATCATCGCCACGTGCCTGATCGATACCGGCTCTCGGATGGATCAGTTGATATTTGAAGAGTTCAAGGGAACCGGTAACAGCGAGATTGTACTCGACCGGTCTTTGGCCGAGGCCAGAATCTTTCCTGCTATCAACATCCCGGCCAGCGGTACAAGAAAGGAAACCAAGCTCTACAGTCAGGACCATAGCCAGGGCCTGGCAACGCTGCGACGTGTGTTATCGAGTTACGGGGCCCGGGAGGCCATGGGGGCCCTGTTCAAATTGCTCAAAAAGTACCCCGACAACAGGCAGTTTCTGGAAAGTATGTGTTCCGGGGATTGATTGTCTTTGTCCTGCGCTTGTTTTAGACGTGTCTGTTCTGTCGGCTAAATCCGGCTTGGTTAACTTTGCCGGTGGATATCTTCGAGAAGATTACCTGGACATAGACGGCGGAGCTGCTTCGGGTGCACTGCCCCAATTTTTATTCGGCTCGGGGCCCATCTGCAGGACCAGCTTGCCGCCATCTACAAGCTGGTGATGGTAAAACCAGGGCTTGTTCAAAGGCTTTCCGTTTAGTGTTGCAGACTGGATGTATTTGTTTTTAATTGAGTTGTTCCTGGCTTCGATTACAAATTCGCCGCCTTTATAGTACCTGCCATCGAGGCCAATAGTTACCTTATCGAATATAGGGCTGCCAATCTCATAAGTAGGTTCGGTTGCCGCGCCTCCATCCATCTCGAACAGGCCCATCGCGCTCATTACATACCAGGCTCCCATCTGGCCCTGGTCCTCGTCTCCCGGATAGCCGTCAATTGCTCCTGTTCCGTAATAGTGCTTCATTATCTCTCTTGCCCACTTCTGTGTTAACCATGGAGCACCCGAGAAGTTGAAAAGGTAGGCCGCCTGCATGTTCGGCTGATTTCCATGATTAATTGGATAATCCGCGAAACGGTCGTGCGTCGCATTGAAGTTACTCTTGGCTGACTTCTCGAATCCTTCCTCCAGCCTTCGATTGAATTCTTCCTTACCGACCAGGTCCATCAGGCCTTTTACGTCATGGGGGACGAACCAGGTATATTGCCATGAATTGCCTTCAACAAATCCCTTACTGGTGTAGGGCGAAAAATCCTTGACCCATGTGCCGTCTCTGTGCTTCTGGCGCATATATCCTACGGAAGAGTCGAATACATTTCGGTAATTGTAGGCCCTGTTGGTAAAGTACTGGTAATCGTCCTTTTTGCCTAACGCCTTGGCCATCTGAGCGACGCACCAGTCATCGTAGGCATACTCGAGAGTGTTTGAAACCGGCCCGTTTTCTACCGGTACATATCCAAGCTCTTTGTAGGATTTCAACTGCCTGTTGCCGACGTGGCCGCCGCCTTCATGGGGCCGGCCCGGCTCGGTCTGAATGTGCCTGGCCGCCCTGTAGGCCTTATCAATATCGAAGTTGCGGATGCCTTTCTGATAAGCGCTGACTATCAGCGCAATCTCATGCGAGGCCACCATGATACTCGAATATTCAATGCCTGTAGGCCCCTTTGGCAACCATCCGCCGCGGTCATATATTTCAAGCAGGGACCGGACCCATTTATTTGCTATATCCGGTGTTACGAGTGTCCATAACTGATTCAGGTTCCAGAACGTATTCCAGAACGCATCACAGCCGTAAACCGGCGAAGCCGGGTCTTCGAGCTGCTGCACCTTTTCATACATGTCCACGTATTTGCCGTTGACGTCGGACAAAATCGTCCGGGCACAGTAAGACCGATACAGATTTGTGTAAAACTTGTTCTTTTGTTCGAAAGTACCTCCCTCGATTTCGATCTTGCTCAGAAGTTGGTTCCACGTTTTCCGCGCATTGTTCCTGACTGCCTCGAAGTCCCACCCGAATTCCGACATTTCCGTTTCGAGGTTCAGGCGTGCCTGCTCGATACTGACCAGCGATATCCCGGTTTTTAATTTGATAGTCTCGCCTTCAGTAGTCGAATATCCAAGGAATGCGCCAACGTCACCTTTTCCTGATATCTTGTTAGTGTCCTGGTAAATTTTTTGGCCTACCCATCCGCCGAATGATTCGAAGGGTTTGCTTAACCTGGCGACAAAATGAAGGGTAAATTCATTCCATGAGGCATATTGACCGCTGCGCTGCATGGAATAACCTTCGATTTCAGTATCACTGATTTTTCTAATTTGGGCGTCTAAAACGGTATAGCCATATTCCGTGGGCGTCTCAAGGTCGAAAAGGACATGGGCCGTCTCGGCTTTCGGGAAAGTATATTGCTGAAAGCCGGCCCGCGTGGTTGAAGTCAGCTCCGCCCTGATATTATAGTCATCAAGAGTAACGGCATAATATCCGGGGGATGCAGCTTCCTTGTCATGGCTGAATCTCGACCGGTATCCTTTGTCCGGGTCGCCTTCAGTTCCGGGGACCACCTTTAGCGGTCCGGTAGTTGGCATAGTCAATAGGCCGCCCATGGTCCAGGAGTGAAGATGACTAAAGCCCGCAATATTTTCAATCAGATACTCGTATCCCGCTTTCCAGCTCTGACGTTGATTGTCGGGACTCAGCTTGACCATGCTAAAAGGCATGGAAGGTCCAGGGTATAGCATCCATCTTGATTCCGATGTCCCCAGGATCGGGTCCACCCAGTCAACCGGTTCTCTTTCCTTTGCCGGTTTGCAAATGACCTTTTGCGTGCCGACTGTTTTGCCATAGCTCTTGAGTTCGATAGTAACAGAAGTATTGCCCTGGAAGGGGGGTAAGGCCAATTCGATAGTTTGATTGCCTGGTTCCGGTTGAGGTATTATCGGTTTTAAGCCTGTCACGTGAAGCGTTACTCCGTCACCTTTTCCTATTTTAGTCAAATCAACCCACATCCGCCGGCAAAGCAGCCCGTTCTTTCGACTCAGCCACGGGTCCACACGAACGCCTCGCAGCAATACACCTCGCGGCTGCCCCAATTCGATCAATGGCGTCACTTCAAGGCCAAGCCAGTCGTAGAGTATCCAACTGCCGGAGACTGTTGTGATTGTGATTTCATTGACACCCGGCTTCAGCTCTTTGGACTGGAAGTCGATGGAAAATTTATACTCTCGGCCGGCCTTCGGATCACCAAAGATTGAGGCATCCGAGCCGCCCGGCTGTGGCTGGTGCTCGAAAGAACGGTTGTTGACTTTAATTCGAAGTTTCGGCGGATTACTCGAATGCGTATCGACCAGGTCGAATATCAGTCGGCAATTGCCGGAGGGTACCATCCGGTTAATGACAAATAGTATCGTAAAGGTATGCCTTTTGCCTCCTGCCCAGCCGTCCGCCGGCCCGGGATGGGCGTAAGGCCAATCTTGGGCCGGGTTCGACTGCCCAATCACAAAAAGACCGTCGCGGTCAAAATTCGCGTAGCCGCGGGGGCCCAGCAAATATTCACTTGTGTCGTTATCAGCTTTTCCTATCTGCCAGAGAAATATCCCCCCCAAATCGTTAGCTTGCCCCATAGCTTTTGACATCGAGGATACAAAAAATAGCACTAAAAAGATTATAATCTTTAGATTTGTAATCTTCATACCCGTAGCTCCTTTTTGAAACTCAAAATATCGTAACGAGCATATTGAACCAGCTTATGGAATAGATAGCAATAATTTTTACTGAGATTTTCTGTTTGAAAGACTTATGGTCACAACATGGTTTGAGTTATGCGAAAGTCTTCTTGAACTATTGAGCGTCAGAGGATACCATAAGCCGTTGTTTGGCAAATGTCTTGATGGAGCATTTATATTGCTTTGATAACTATCTTTGATTAGTAAATGTACCGGATGGAAAGGGTTTCATCGCTTGAAAGGATGGCTCATGAATAAATTAAACAGACGGGATTTTCTCAAGGCGGTGGCCTTTGGTGCGGCAGGTTTGTCTCTGCCGGGGTGCATAACTAACGGCTCGGCTTCGAACGCTACGGTCTCGAAGAAGCGAACGAACATAATTCTGATTATGATTGACGATCTGGGCTGGATGGACCTGCACTGCCAGGGCAACGCCCGGCTCGACACGCCGAACATAGATCGGCTTACGTCCCAGGGGATGCGTTTTACCAATGCCTACTCTGCCGCCCCGGTCTGTTCACCTACACGGGCGGCAATCATGACGGGCCAGTCACCTGCCCGGTTGGGTTTGACCACACATATCCCCGACCGTCCGCAGTACAGGCCAAAGGAAGCGACACTTCTTTCAGCAAAAACGCTTAATCATCTGCCGCTGGAGCACGTTACACTCGCCGAGCGGCTCAAAGAGGCCGGCTATGCCACCGGTTTTTTCGGCAAGTGGCACCTCTCGAGTGCGTCGGCTGAAAAGAACCTCAGCGAGCAGGAGCTCCGCCCCGAATTCCAGGGCTTCGATTTGAACGTCGGCGGCTGTTCGTTCGGAGGACCGCCGAGCTACTTCGATCCCTATCGGAATCCTGCTATCAAAAACAGACGTGAGGGCGAGTACCTGCCGGATCGCCTGGCCGACGAGGCGATAACTTTCATACGGGCACACCGAGAGGGGCCGTTCTTTGTGGCTTTGTGGAATTACACGGTACACTGGCCGATG
>JAOUFU010000266.1 GCA_029858035.1 Phycisphaerae bacterium | reverse complement strand
ATATGTCTCCGTGGTCGCTCCTGCTTGTCTTGCGTCCCTCACAAAAGGCCAGTAGCGTCCCCTTACTCGTGACAATCAATGCAGGAATACGATAGGTATGATAACCCTGCTTGCCACTTTCATAAATAACATTGCTTAATGGCCCTTTTTTATTGCCTTTATCTGAACTTCTAACTGGGACGGTCGATAAACCCAACACTATCATATAAACCATGAATCTTCTGAATGCCACATCAACCTCCTTCGTACAACTCACAATCGGATATCCTTCCCCCAAGTACCTTAACTTAACCAAACTCCCAGTCTCCTACGACTAACACACGAACAAAGCAACGAATGGATCCTCACAAAATATCTAAAAGGATCACGTAACATATTATAGGGGACTTGTCAACCGTGGAAATTTTTGAATTTGGGTACTGGGTACATAATTTAGGTATGTTAACAATCTTTGAAGGCGTTTAGAAATAGATACCAGAAGCCTTTCACCACCGGACATTAAATCCGAAATTGGTAGAAAATTGTCAATAAATATTTGTTTTTTCGCAAAAAATTGATGTTTATTCGGACTCGATTGACGCAAAATCAGCATCTGTAGTGACATTTCGGAGAGTGTGCCAAGGTAAGCTGTTGTGAATCAGCTGGACAATCCAGCCTGGTCAAAGGTTAGCCACCAGGCCAGAACGGAACTTAATGTGTATCGAGGTAACAAGATATGCAGAGCTTAAGGAAAGGCGAATGGTCAGCCATAACGAGAGTGAAGGTGTTGAGCCCCGAAATTTGTCAAGTTGCATTGGGCCAAGGATTTCTCCATCCTGAAGCCAGTATCGCTGCACACGATATAGGCGAGTGTGTCAGCGGCGTGCCGGGGTCGAAGTCCATAGCGGGCCATTTAACGGTTCATGACGGAACTTGGGAGAGCTATGCTGTTCTCGAAAGAAGCCTCCAACAAGCTGAAGAAGCAAGGCGGAGGTATGACAGTATGGCAGTCGGACCAGGTCATATTAGGGGTACAGATGAGGTAATGCCTATCCAGTCCCGCGAGCCCGGGACACTCGAAAAGCCTGGCAGCAAAACGCAGAGGGATGAGCAGCGTATGCCATACACTGAGATGGAGAACATCACGCTGGCAAAATTGCCCTCATATCTCAACGGTTTCGAAAGGATTCCAAGTTTCAGTTTGCGAGTTCAGCTCAGTGACTGAATGACGGATTCCTGAAGAAATGCTACGATAGCCTCGGCAGGGACCGAGCGAGTGGTATGGATTGTGTGATTACACACTGTCGTCCGATGAGTGAGTTTTGCTGAAGAGCCGGATGAGGGAAATCTTCATGTCCGGTTCTGTGAGGGACGTTGAAGCTCTTTCATATGGCAGAATATTGTGACACTCCTCAATCGAAAGAGATGAGCAACAGGGAATACAAAGTATGCCTAAATAATAGAGCTTTACGTCTACTCGACCATGAATTCATCGAAAATTATTGATATTATTTACCTCATCATCAGATGTTTAGCCGCGGTTTTCATAGCCAGGCGATCCTGCCTGAAGATGTAGTCCGGCCACAACGGGCAGTTCAGATCGATCCAGCACTTTATACGATGGGTTTCTTCAATAGTCAGGTGAACGTCGTAATGTCCGCCGTCCAGGATCTCCCATAATTTGCTCTTTACCGTACCAAAGCTCAGCGGTTCGGCCTTTGAGTGTTCCCGACCCCAGGTGTAGTCGAAGTAATGAACCCAGCCTTTAACAATAATCGTTCTATATGAAGCGGGAATCCCATCGGCGTCGAGTACGCCTGTCAGGTTAATCTGCTGTTCATCCCCGGCATTATGGCAGCGCACACACCTGGCATCCCAAACCGGCTGCACTACTTTTTCGTACGAGAAGGGGCCAGCGCCCCAAGGAGGCTGCTGCAATGTGCTTGGCCGGCGTCGCATTGCCATCGGGACAACACCGCCAGAAAGAGGGGCCGACATGCGACTCTCGTGGCAACCGATGCAGCCTCGCTTCTCACCCGCCTGTAACTGTACTACACTGCGCATCCGCTGTATCTCGTTATAGTCTGCATCAAGCACCTGAAAATACAACACCTTACCAGCCGGAGCGTAAAAATTGGAAGAGCCGTCCTCCTCCACTGGTGCGATACCGATAACGCTCTTGGCGACATAGCTCGGCCAACCATAAGGGCCGCTGACTTTATGAGTTGGCGTCGCATACCAATCCTGGAAAGGCTCATGATCTGCCTGATACTCGCCGTTAGGAAGTCGGATTAAGTCGGCCCGGACTTCCTGGCAGACACGAATGTAATTCACCGTACCTCGCTTCACTGCCGGTTCAAGTCCTTGATAGACGTCTGCGACAAAGAACTGACTCTTCGTCGAATGATCGTCCACACTTTCAGTATTTCCGCCTAACACTGGTGGATTTGTAACCACTCGCAATGGCGTGGGGGACATACTTCCGATTTCAGGGTCAAGGTAGAGTAGTTCACGATTTCCGTACCGGTCTATTACGTACAGGCCGAATTTGTCGAATGGAGCGTGGCTGCACAAAAAATAGTCACGGCTGATCGGAACGGGATCTCGAAAACACTGTTGTTTGGCCCAGCTCATGTGGTAGTGTGGTTTCACATCGGGTGTTATGTTGGTGATGGCCTGAGGATTGAATTTACCTTTGGCGACATCGATCAGCGCAATCGGCCCGTTCAAATCACCCCCGTGGGACACGAGGGTGCAGAGTATTTCACTGGAGCCCGGAACTTCACGGCCGTTTGCATAACAATTCAGTGTGTTATTGCCGAAGATCAGCTCCGGGTGTGTGCCGTCGGGACGAATAGCCCAGAGAGTGTGGCCGAAATCAGCACCTTTGTCGAGATACTCCGAACGCATCCAGATAATCCTGCCGTCGTTCATCACAGACGGCGTCCATTCGCTGATATTGGCGTGCGAAAGCGGCCGAATATTACGACCATCGGCGTCCATGCGAAAAAGCACAAACGCCTGTGGTCGCCAGCACAGATACCTGGCCTTGCATCGGGTGCTGATGAATGACAGCCCGCCATCAGGCAACGGACAGGGAAAGTAGTCGTGAAATGGCCCGTCGGTAATCTGCCTCAAACTGCTTCCATTGGCGTTCATCACATACAGATGATAGTAGTCGTCCCTGGAGCGGCGGCAGCCAAAATAGATTTTGCCGGCGCCAAAATCGGCCATAGGATCCCGGGCAATCCCATTCCCTGCGTCGAACAGGGTTGTGACGGTCGCCCGATCCGGCTCAAGAACACCGTCTCGACGCGGTACTTCCAGGACGCAAATCCCGCCACCGGGACCACCTGCGGCATCAAAGATTACACTGTAGTTATGCGAGGGCTCAAAGGGATGCCTCTTGACGAAAAGGATTCTCTCAAGCTTCCCCAGTTCGGGCGCACGGAAGAACAGCCGTCGTTTTGCCATGCGAACCTGGAAGAAGTGTTCTTGCCTTTTTGTTGCCGTGTCAGATAAGCCTTGTAGCAGGCGTTCACGGCGGCGAAATTCCGCTACTTCACGGCGTTCTTCAGACACATCCAGCCCTTGAGCTGAGAATCGCTCGAGCATTTCTTCCATTTGCCGGAGGACCCGACTTGCAGAATCGGATGGGTCGAACTTGCGCCACGTAAGGTCCTCACATTCAAACGCGTAATGTAGTAGCTCCGCTTCCCCAAACTGCCCCTCCGGCAGGATGGGAAAGACGCTGCTGCGAACTACCGTTTTCCAGTTTGTCCCGTCAGTAGAAACGCGAATTTCGATTGAGGCCGGCAGTCGGTCACGGTAACGTCTCTTTCGGTCGCGCGTGAAGACCAACGTGGTAACGGACACTTTTTTCGGAAATTCAATCTGTACCCATTCATTACGAGTCCCCGCGGCAATCCAACTGTGACTGTTGCCATAGAGGCCGTCATTTAGATGAGCAATCTGATGAATGGGATAGCCGGGAAGGCAAGAAGAGGCAGTAGCTTTCGCACCTGCGCTGGCCAGGGCGAGGTTCGTGTCGCCCTCAGGGCCGTAAATCTCCAGCTCATCTATACAAGGCTGACTCTGCAGACTATTACATATCACCAGTCGGATGAAACTGGCTTCGGTTGGTGCGAACGCGATCCTGTTCGGCTTAGCCGGATCAAACGAATCAGCAGCATACAGAGGCAGTGCCAATATTACAATCGCGCCGATTGTAATCACATGTACCTTCATTCTCTACGTTCCTTCCCGCGACAACAGAACAGCGGTAGAATCCTATTGTGTATGATGTGTTCACACAAGTACGCCGATACTATAACATAATAACACCATTCTTTGTAGTGGCAAGGATTTAGGGGGGCAGCCGGAAACGTTCACCTATGAAGAGCTCGAATTCAAGCAATAAATCTTCTCTTGCCCTGAATCTTTTGTTTCGAGGGCATCACTAACCTAACAAATTATCTCGGGCAATCGTATTAACGTCGGCATCCACCTATCGAGGACTTGCTCTAAACGCGCAGTCCATGCAGATTATTGAGGTATAGCAAAAATCAGTTTTGGTTCATTCACAGATCGGGGACTCGGAATAAAGCACGTCCAGTGGTTAAAAAGGAGCTCAAAGCCGGATAAAGACCTCGATAACATAAGTATTACCTCGACAAAACCGACGCTGTTGGCCTGTTCGGTTCCTGGCAAAATCTTTCATTGAACCGACTGTTTGTTTTCCGTATGCCCCAAATCACACACAGCAGCTTGCGAGCTACTGCGTGACGGGCATTGCCGGTGATTATACCATCTTGCACCATCCTTTCGTAATAATCCTTGAACACATTGTCCTTTCCATTTATCGCCCTGATGGCATCTCCCAATACCGCGTTCTTTAACGTGCGATTGACTGCCCAGGGTAATTGTAGTCGGGCCGGCTTGGGTCTGCCTTTTTTATCTGTTCCTCTGGTTGTTCTCTGCAGGCCTACGTCGCAGTATTTCCATAATCTGTTCTTCTTTTTGAACCGCCAAGGTGTCTCCAGATAGGCGAATACCGTGGTGGCTAGGATGAGGCCTATCCCGGGCAGTTTCTTCCAGAAGCGGATAAAGTGATATTTTTTTCTTAGCTCAATGAGTTGTTGTTTTGCTATTCTCGTCTGTTTCGCTGTTGCATCATAGGCGATCCATAACATCTTTAGCTGTTTAGCCAAGACAGGGTGATTTATTTTGGACAGCCAGTTGAGCCGATGTGATGAGTCTCGAAGGGCCAACCGGGGAATGGAAATTCCGTACATCCGACACCGAACACGTATTTTGTTAATATTTCGGACGGCGTCGCGGATGCGGTCGTGATATAGAGCGACTCAGTGTTTCAGTTCGGCTCGCTGGTCATCGTCATTGTGGTAGATTGCTCGGAGGTAACCGCCGCGTAATAGAGAGGCAAGCCTGGCGGTATCACTTCTATAAAAGGAATAATAAAAAGGCCGTCAATGCGTTAGCACTGACGGCCTTGCCTTATAAACAATTAGTCATCTATTTTTTCTTCTTTTTGGCTTTTTTCTTCGCTGTCTTCTTTTTTGCTGTTTTCTTCTTCGCCATTGTAAAACCTCCATGTAATAAAAAATTAATTAACAAGCGGATCCAATTCTATCAATTCCGCTTCCGATCATGTACATTTACTTATCATATTTGAGTATTCTTCCTCTCAAACTTCGGATTTACATAAAATCGGGCTTTTGCTCGGACGCAGTAAAATATTAACCAGCGTATCGATGTCCGACTCAATACTGTTAAAAAAGGGTTTCGTAGTAAACTCAGACAGCTCCCGCACAAACAAAGGCGAACTCGAGCAGACACCAGATAACGCATCAGGCACCAAACCATACCCGGCCAATACACCTAAACCTCCGATCGCACCAAAAGCATCACTGGCACAGAAAATAAGTTTATGAATCCTTGATGTCACTTCCGGGTAATTCAGAAGCATGGCCGTCTCCCGCTGGATAACGCCATCTGCAAGCTCGACCACCCAGAAATTCTTCGAATTGTTTGCGTATTTCAAGTCAAGCTGATTAAAAATACCCAGAAGCTCGTCCTTTTCCAAAAGGTACGTTGAGGGATACCCCAGATAGGTAAAATCAGAATATGGGCTTGCTCCCGAATCATTCATATGCAGGATGTCCTTCAGGCTGGCCGTTCCGGTTACCTTGGATGCTCGAACCTTATATCCGGCTGTTGACAATGCCCTGCAGCACGCCGCCGCGGCCAGACTCTTACCAGAGTTCATCGAAGTGCCGCACACCAGTATCATCTTAGCCCTCGGCTGCTTCTTAACCATCGTCCGCGGTTTGATAAGAGGAAAGTCACGCGTGTTCAAAACATGACCCGATTTATCACAAACATATCCCAACACCTTAATTGTCGTAGGATCTTTTATATTCG
>JAOUFU010000265.1 GCA_029858035.1 Phycisphaerae bacterium | reverse complement strand
GTAATCGTCGTCCCTGAGCGAGATATTTGTTCCGCCATTAGGATCAACAGGAAAACCAGTGGTTTCAGTACTACAGGCCTGATAATAGCTGCCCGAGCCATCAGGTATCAGCGTCAGGGTGCGATTTCCCATATCATTGCGATTAGGGTCAAGGGGATCAAAGGGATACTCGAAGCTATACAGCTCAGTAAAATAGTCGACCTGCTCAATAGTCATTGTCACCGGGATGATCATCTCGGGTGTATACGGGTCATTGCTATAAACTTGAATCTGACCTTTATAAGTTCCAACCGCCAGATCAGCGTGAAATATCACATTGACATCGTTCGCACCGCCAGGAGAAACAATACCATTATCCGGCACAATCTCAATCCATGGCGCCCCTGTTTCAAGAAGAGCCTTTTGTACATTGAGGCGTCCACCGGAGACACAGCTTCCGTTTAAAGCCGGCAGCGGATCAACCGTTCGCATAATTAAATCCTTCACCTCGATATGAGATAATCCCGGACTGGCAGCCCAGACACAGGCACATGCACCACTAACGTGAGGAGCAGCCATCGATGTGCCGTACATCAAGTAGTAGCCCCCGCCTATAAAGCAACTGAGGATTTTGTTATCACTGTCCCCGCCTGGAGCACCAAGGTCAACGGAAGTTAAACCGTAGCTTGAGTGCGCTGATAATTCGTCATGATAATCGGTCGATAGTACCGCAATGACATTATCCAGCTCATAACCGGATGGATAGTGCGTGTACACGTCATTATTGTTGCCCCAACCATTTCCTGCAGAAGCAACAAAGAGCATTCCTGCATTCCCGGCAGCCCTTATGGCATCCTCAAGGGCGATACTGTAAGCGCCGCCCCCCCAGGAATTGCTCATTATTTTCGCACCCATAAGAGTAGCGTATTGAACACAGGAAACCGCGTTAGATGTGTAGCCACTGCCACTTGCATTAAGGAACCTCACGGCCATTATCTTGACATTCCAGCACACGCCCGCTACACCAACGCCATTGTTACCCACAGCGCCGATTGTTCCCGAAACGTGTGTGCCGTGGCCGGCATCGTCTATCGGGTCAGCATCAAAATATGCAAAGTCGTAACCATAAATATCATCAATATAACCATTTCCATCGTCGTCTACTCCGGATGTTCCGGTAAACTCTGCCTGATTAACCCACATATTCGCAGCCAGGTCGGGATGAGTGTAGTCAACTCCCGTATCAATAACAGCCACGATGACTTCACTGCCGCCCCTGGCCGTCATATCCCAGGCCTCCGGCGCATCAATATCAGCATCAGCCGTTCCACCGGTCTGGCCTGTATTGTGCATATTCCAGAGCTGGTCGAACATAGGGTCATTAGGAATTAGCGATAGCGCCTTAAATTCGTAATTTGGCTCGACATATAACACGTCATTGCTGTCACCAAGCGCTATTATCCCATCTTCGACAGTCATTCCTTCAGGTAGACGTATCAAGCACAATTCCGGAACGATCGAATATTCCTGCTCGATAGAAGCGCTGCCAAGGATACTCATTAAAATATCCGCCTTGGTGACACCTGGCTCACAAACATCCACTTTAGGTGCAAAACGGACAAGTACCTCACCCTGGGCATAAGGGGTATCAGGTGACCAAGCAGTTTCAGGTTTGGATTCATTACTCACGTTGACATCGTTGGGTTCTTCATCTGAATACATGTCAGGCTCACCCTTCGAAGCCGGTACGAAACTTACCTCATGGCCTCTGAGAACAAACTCTAAATCTGCACCACCGACATTTCCAATGGTCAGTATTTTACTTTGAGACTCCCCGGATGGAATGGACAAGCTCAAGGACTGAGGCCTTACCCAGATCTTTGGTTCGGCTTCCACATTCAAAGTAATTCTTCGATTGTACACTATAGTGGTAGTGACATTGGTGAAAATCAATTGGCCGAGGTGCATTCCTACCTTCATACTATTGGCTTGAGAACTGGGAAAAACAATAACTGTAGCTGATTCACCAGGTTTAATGCTGCCATTCATCGGGTTGGCATTTAACCAGGGCGCACTCATCTCTATAGCCCAGTTGATAGTAATCGGGCCATTGTTGGTCAGGTAATAGGGAGCATTCGACGGAAAGAAAGGCCCACCAATAAGACCGGAGAACACAAAATCTTCTTCAGGTTGAACTACCAAATAATCAGGTATTCCACTACCTTGCAATTTTACCTCAACCTCAGGCTCATCGTCGTCGTTGCTTTTTATAACAACGATAGATTCATATTCTTTCACCTCCGTCGGCGCAAAAATTACATCGAAGGAGATATATCCGCCAGTCGGTACGGTAGCCGGCAAATCAGGCACACCCTCCAATCTGAACACCGGTATTATGGATACGTTATCTACGAACCAATCGTCCCAAGGGGCGGCTGCCCCTAAACTTCTTATTCGCAATCTAAAATTCTGGTGATATGCCGCGGGCGGTAGGGGGACGACCGATTCGAGGTATTTTGACATACTCGGCCCGCCTCCAAGCTGACGGTCCAGTTCAATCCAGGCCGTGCCGCTCCAGTACTCAACGATCAAATCGTCACCTTCGTCGGGAGACTCACCTCCGCCGGCACGCTGCCACCAGTATCTAAATACTAATCCGTCCAGCCCTGAAAGGTCTATCACGCGCGAATCTACTGCATCTCGCCCACTGGGATCGCCATTCAAACGCAGCGAATAAGGTGGTGATGGTTCTCCCAATCCGACATTGTCAATGGTGGGAACGCCACTGGTGTCTGTCCAGCGGTTTGGGTCCAATATAACGGTTTGGAAATCGTCAAAGAAAATTGTATACAGTGCCTGTGGACCAGATATCTCGGAGACTATCAGGTCGTTATCCGGACTCATATTCCAAATCAGGATATTTTCCGGACCAGATGACCGTCCTACGATACAATCTCCAAACGGCATATTCAGGTCATCTATAGGAGGAACACTATCATATACTTCAATCTCAGGTGGTATTGGTATTATTTGTAGTCTGACAACCCTAATCTCAGAGTATCCGGAAGTCACATTTGTAAACGTAATAAAATCATTGTAATCACTTGGAGGTAAGGTGTTGGCTTCTGCGGTAATCGAAGCTACAATCACCTGCGAATCACCGTCGTTAACGCTGTCATGAGGTTCAAGGGTGCCGCTATCAGGCTCGATACTAAGCCAGGGTTGTGTAATGGTCGCAGTCCATTGAATAGGTTCGTCGCCAACGTTTGTAACAGTGTAACTCTGGCTTGCGGGAGTGAAAGGGCCTCCCTCATTACCCGAAAAGTCGAGACCTCGTGAGGGTGAGACCCATAAATCATCTCTCAGAAGCGGTAAGTACAATACAGCATTTCCCACAATGCGGTCCTGGTTTGGATTGGACTCGCTGTAATCATGGCCTATGAGAACTACGTGGCCACCCTGCATCTCCTTATGAATGACTACGGGGCCATAGCCGACCCTTTCCACTATCACCTGGCCTTCGACAGTGTAATAGTAAGAGCTGTAACGAGAGGCAGTATAAGGGCTTGAAACTTCATTTACAATTGTGTCATCAGGTTCTACCACATCAACCGGCTGACGGCTGAAATCCGAACTTGTGGTAATATTCATTAAACCTGCTCCGGTAAGTATGCCATATCTCTGGCCGGTATCACATTGAATTACGGCCCCTCCCTCGTCAACAAAGTCCTGCAGGACGTGTGCCCACGCTATGCCAATGTTGAACAACTCGGTCAAGTTTGAATTCACCTGGTTCGGAATAAGCAATATCTGGTGCATTGGCAGCATCGAGGAAAGTTGAGTGTAGTCGGTCAAATTGGTAATTGAAAAGTTCGTACCGGTAGAATCAATAGCTTTTATTATACTGTCGTATTCGCCGCCAGGAGACATATCCGCATACTGGGTATAGACCAGCACCCTTCTTATCCCAATCATAAGCTTCACATATCTTTTCTGAACCGTGCCACTGGTCAGATTTACAAAACTGACAGGGCCGGTATGAATACCCTGAGGTAAAATATTGGCATGGGCATTGATAGAAACAGTAACCGGCACATCAGTGTCAGGCGGCAGGTTTCCATCAATCGGTATGACGTCCAGCCAGTCTACATTCGGATCCACAGTCCATTCAAGTGTACTTGAACCGGTATTATGAAGTGTAAATACCATGCTGCACGGGTCAAAAGGCCCCCCCTCATCGCCTATTGAAATGACATCTTCCAAAGGTGTAACTTCCAGGTCATCGGGAGGAATCGGACTTAGATTGACCAGGTTCAAATATTCACTTGCCGATAACCCCAGCAAGGCCACACTGCTGAGGTCTCCTGTTTCTAAAGAAGCGATGATGCCCATGGCCTCAATAATAGAACTTATGCGGTTATCTTCCTGAACAGCAAAGGTAAGAAATGCGACTGTTTGACCTGGGTCAACAGTTACACTGTCGAACCGCCAGGCGAGCCTATCGGCTCCATAGACATCTCCAAAGAGTTCAATATAATCGATCGTCTCAACAGCTTCTGCAAGGTAAATAATATGGGCAAGCGAGGGGTCACCTACGCCATCAGCGTCATCGGTGGCAACCCATTGGTCTGTTAGCGAGATGATATTATCACCATCGTCGGTACCGGTGACTGTTGTATCGCCATCAGACCCCAGATTACTAAAGTATTCAACGTGTACAGTAATTGGCGAGCCTGTCGGATTATAGAGCGAATCATACCATCGACCAAAGTTTCCCAATGATCCATCCTTTGACGCAGGTACGTAAAGCTTGCGTGTGACCTTTAATCCACTAAGTGTCTCGGAGGTACCAATGATATTTCGACCTGAGATTGTAAGATTAGCTGCATTATATTCTACGCCATTGATCTTCAGGAAATATGCTCTATCATAGGCGTTGTTCGACCCCTCAAAAATACAGGTGTCATAACCGGTGATTACATCATATACATAGCCATCAGGGTCGTAAAGAGTCTCCGCCTGGGAACCATAACAGGGTATGGCCGAAAGAGCGAGAACCGTGAAAGCTGCTAATAAAGAAACCATGTGATGTGTGTAACTGCGAAATCTCATAACTAACCTCCTTAAATTGTGGTAGAGAAAGATATTGGCCAACAATATATGCAATTGCTGCCCTCAAAGAAGCTTTCCCATATACACATAATTACTGTATTACATAATTCTACATAAATCAGGTGCCATGGTCAATGAAATTATGGGACTTTTTCTATTTTTCTGCAATTTACAGCGAATACAGGCATAATATTAACAAATCTTTTTTTATTTAATGGTCTGCTCTCAATATTTTGTCCATCTAATAATGAGCATTTTTCGGTTCATGGCATGTTTGCCTTTGCGCAAGGATTCTACGGATTTGCGACTCCGGGTGAAGGTGTGGCCGCTTGCCAGTTGGCTACGTCATTTCCATAATCAGCCGACACCTTACGGGAAAGCGATTTGCCAAGCCCATCGGCGGCGGCAGGCCAGAGGTCCACGCCGCCGGGACAATCCTCCGGATGGAAGCCGTCACTGTAAGTCACCCTGTCAATGCGAATATACTGACGAATGCCAAGCTCATCAACATCGCCGGGCATACCAATCTGCAGCCTCTCGCCGGCGTTGCTTAACATTCCGCTATAACCAATGAGAACCTGAACGCCGGGCGGCATACCGCCGTATTTTGCTGTAAAGGCCGTCATGTCCTTAACAACCATTGCATAACCATGAGCAGGTATTGTCACAACGGGACCGGACGAGAAGGTATAATCAATACCGTCGGTGAACTTCCACGGTGCGGATTTATCATAGCGGTATAATGTCACCAGCGTTCCGGTTATGTTGTGCAGCTCGATGTATTCCTCATTCTGATTGCCGGATGGCGGATTGTACATAATCTCGTTGATTACAACGGGGCCTACCTTAGGATTAGCATTAGGCTGCCACGGAGTATTGGAGTCCATCGCCACAAAGTTGAAATTACCCATACCGGGCTTGAAATAACGGCCAAGCGAAACGTTGGTCTGTGATGCACCAAAACCTTCCACCTGGCGGTAGCCTGTCAACCTGCCGTACAGATCCACAGCCGAGGACAGACACACCTCGTCGCCGTTCTCACTTAAGGCAAAGGGTACATTACAGCCGGGGTCGCCGGGATTGTTGAAATCCGTGTCTTCATAGAAAACGATATATCCGTTCAAAGGGATCGTTGTCCCATCGGGGATTCTGTATTTGGTCAGGTTCGGCTCATCCCTGTTATTGTCACTGAGGAACCAGCCGCCGATGTCGATGGGCGAGCCGGTGGTGTTGTGCAGCTCGATCCAGTCCGGGCCGGTGTTCGAGTGCGCCATCACTTCGTTGATTACCACGGCACCGGGGTCGGGGAGAATTCCGCTGTCATCCCAGCCGGGCGAGCCGTAGCGATATACACTCGCACGCCAGGAATCTTTCTCGCCCCAGCTGTTCGGGT
>JAOUFU010000264.1 GCA_029858035.1 Phycisphaerae bacterium | reverse complement strand
AAGCACGTCTATGTGGAGAAGCCTCTGTCGCATTACATCTGGGAGGGCAGGCAGATGGTCAACGCGGCAAGGAAGTATAACCGCATCGTCCAGTGCGGCACCCAGCGGCGCTCGCAGAGCTCCATCGCCAAGGGGATCCGATGGATACAGGAAGGAAACCTCGGCAGGATCAAATACATCACCGCTTTTGCCAACAAGCCACGCTCCTCTTGCGGCAAGCGAGAGACACCGCTGCCAATCCCCGATACTGTCGACTACGACTTCTGGTGCGGCCCCGCAAAAAAAGTTCCGATCTATCGCAACCGGCTACAATATGACTGCAGCTTCGACTGGAACACCGGTGACGGGGAGTCGTGCAACCAGGGTGTGCATGAGGTGGACGTGGCCCGTTGGTGCCTTGGCGAGAAGAAGCTTGCCCGCCGGGTTATGAGCATCGGTGGCAGATTTGTGTTTAATGATGCGTGCGATGTTCCGAACACGCAGATAATTTACTACGATTTTCCCACGGCCCCCCTGCTTTATGAGGTGCACAACCTCCACAAGGCCAAAGGCTCTGACGAAATGCCTTCGTTTCGGGGCGAGCAGGTCGGCGTGGTCGTCGATTGCGAAGGCGGGTCGGTGAGTCTCTACCGGGGCATTGCCTGGGACAACAAGGGCAAAGAAGTCAGGACGTTCAGCGGCGGCGGCGACCATTTCGTCAACTTCATTGAGGCGGTCCGCAATGGCCGGCGGGAGGACCTCAATGCCGAGGTCCTGGAAGGTCACCTTTCCACGGCCGTCAGCCATACGGGCAATATATCATACCGGCTCGGCAGGAAGGCTTCGAAAAAAGAGATGCGAGCCCGGGTCCGGGACATCCCTATCTTCAACGACATGTTCGACCGGCTTCTGGAGCACCTTGCGGGCCATGAAATTGACGTCGATGCCAGGACCGTGACACTGGGGCCATGGCTGGAGATTGACCGGGAAAACGAGTGCTTCAAGAACAATGAACAAGCTAACCGGCTGGTTCGCGGCTTTTACCGCCAGCCGTATGTCGTGCCGGATTTGTCGGGTTGAGTCTAAGCTTCATACTCGCAATTTGATGACTTAATCAAAGTGGGGAATCCCATTCATAATAGATCCGAAATCATTACTTAAGGTCATATTTGACTTTCCGCTCAGAACCAGCAAACATGATGGTTGTTTTTTTAAGAAATATTTGATATAGTAACATTACCAAAGCCCGGCGGTGTAGCCGGGCGGATTTTAATGGAAGCCACACACAGGGAGGACGTAATAGGGGCAATTTTCCATCATGGACCAAATAGAACGAGAAGCCAAACAACACACCGACTTAACTCGCCGTTACTTTCTCAAACTCGGCGCAGCAGGAGTGGGAGCGATAAGCACCTCTCGGCTGTGGGCCCGGGAGAAAGAGAGCCAGGTGCATCCACTGCTTACCGAGGCGATTTCAAAACTGGAATACCTGACCCGGGAAGAGAATTTCACTACTTACGGTCGGGGTGACCCGCCGCCGCATAAGCTGCCGGTTGAAAAGCATCGCGAAGCCGGATTAGTCCGCGAGACATGGCAGCTTGAGGTTCTGCCGGATCCTGACAGTAACGCCAAGGTTGAAAAGCCGCTTTCTAAAACGGAGGGCACAGCCCTGAACTGGGATGGGCTTATGAAGCTTGCGGAGAAACACGCCGTGCGTTTTATGAGCGTGACAACCTGCACAAACGGGCGCTTCCCATGTGGAATGGGTTTATGGGAAGGCGTGCCACTGAGGGAAGTTGTCTGGCTGGCTCGGCCCACGAGCAACGTCCGACGCCTCTTTTATTATGGTTATCATAACGATGACCCAAAACAGAGATTCCAAAGTTCGCTGCCTATCGGTCGCGTTTTTGAAGACCCGCCCGGAGAACACCCAATAATCCTATGTTATAAGCTAAACAATCAATGGCTGACAATCGACCGTGGGGGGCCGGTCCGTATGATAGTACCTGATGCCTATGCCAACAAGTCGGTGAAGTGGCTTCAGTGCATCATGCTGACTAACGACTATCAGGCAAACGATACTTATGCACTTTGGAATAACGATACTGTCAGTCATATAAAGACGTGCGCACGCTTTATCCACACACCAAAGAAAATCAAAGCCCGAGAGCCGGCGCCGATTACAGGAGTAGCGCAGGTTGGCATGTCCGGCCTGAGCAAGGTGCAATACTGGCTACATCCGAAAGAGGAATCCCTTCCAAAAGATGACCCTTACTTTACCAAGGCCGAATGGAAAGACGCAGACCTCTTACCGCCTCCGGATAAGTGGGGAGGAGGGCTTCCGGACGGCAAGCTGCCGGCAGTCCCGCGGCAGATCGATGCTGTCACTGGAAAACCGAAGCAATGGCCAATTCGAAACACAATCGTTCACTGGGCAACGCTAATTACAGTCGAGCGTCCGGGGCGATATGACCTTCGCTGCCGCACAATCGATGCTAACGGGGCTGCACAACCTATGCCGCGTCCGTTCCCCAAATCAGGCAATAACAAGATTCAAAGCGTGCAAGTGGTCGTTGAGAAGTAAGCTTAGCGTGCATATCTTTGCTTGATTTAAGGCGTTCGAAAGTGTATACTTTTATTATTGAATGCACTCGACTTGCAGGAACGGAATGAGGGATGATGAAATTGTCCGACAGTTCAAAAACCAGTCTTATATTACTTGGCTTTTCTCTTGTGATATTCAGTAGTGTTTCACCGTTAGAGGCCAATAGTACCGGTCTTGTGCCGTTATTTGCCGATAAGTCTGGTAAATATCTTTGACATAGCTGTCCTGCCGGGAAAGAGCGGCCTTGGATTGCCATGATTGTAGCTTCGCTTTGCAGATCTATAACAGGATAATCAAGAAAACCTGACCGCGGATGAACACAGACAAATCCGGTTAGAAATTATTTCAAGCCGGCAAAACGCACAAACCGACAAACCAAATAAATTTTCACCACGAGGTGCGTGAAGGACACAGGGGTTTTAACCTGCACCGTTTTCGGTGGCTTGTTGATATTCTTTTTTTAAATCGTATTCTTCGATAAAATCCGTGAGAACTTCATGGTTCATAAGGTCAGGTGAGATTTCAAGAATGTTGCGAATGTCGGCCAGATGTTTAGGAGATTTACCTTCGCTGTAATACTGTAATTTTCTTACAATGACGTATTCCTGCATCTTTAAGCAGGGATGTAAAGACCTTGAATAGATTAGCTTCGGGCATAAATAAAAGCCTCTCGCACCGCCTGTTGAACTCGTTTCTCATCCCAGTCGGGATGGTCGGCCCTCACACCTGCTGCTTTAAGCTCCCTGGCTGAGTAATAAAGCTGCATCGCTACTTCCAATTTCTTTTCCGGCGACATTTTTGCCAGTATTTGATTTTGTATATCCGCCATAATTTAACAGTATACGACTTAACTCCAAACCGTCAAGAAGCTCCTAAAACAAATCAAGAAAATTTGGGAATAGTAGATTATTGAATAGCGAATTTGCCCGGAGCAATCAACACCAAACTTCAATGAGTCTTCGACGACTGTGGCGTCCTGCAAATCTCAACCAATGTGTTTATGGACTGCTTGATATGCACTGGCACTTCCGGCCAAGTCTTAATAAGTTTCAATGTCATGGGAATTCCGTGCCGCGCTTAAAATCACCGGATCCGGCGAGCTTCTTTAGCGATGTTTCTATTCTTTGGCCGGCAGGTTTGTCGAACCGAGCAGTCTCCAGCCCGACGGCAAAAGTATTGCAGCCAGCACTATTTTCAACAAGTCGCCGGGGATAAAACCGTATAAACCTTCAACCAGAACCTTGCCGCTTCCTACAGGCAGTTTCATGAGTAATATCATGCAGCCCAACCAGAGCAGACCGAAGGCATAAATGACCAGATTCCCAAAAATCATCGCCAGAATGGTTGTTCCGATTCGCCGGTCCCATCCCCTCTCAGCCAGCAGCCCAACTATATATCCGGCAACAACGAAACCAAACAGGTACCCGCCCGTTGGCCCTAAGAGTACCGTAAATCCGCCCCTGCCGTGCGCAAACACCGGCAATCCCGATGCCCCTTCCACTATGTATACAAGGACAGACACACTTGCTCGCCTGGCACCAAGCAACGCACCTATCATCAACACGGCAAAGGTCTGCCCGGTAACAGGAATGGGCCAGCCGATCGCCAGTTGGGCGCACAAAGCGATTAGCAAAGAGCCGCCAACAACCACAGCGACATCATATAGTGCAGCGAACTTTTTTTCACAAGGCCGCAAAAGACCTGCCACAGTTACATTTGCCGACATATTTACTCCGTTAATAAAGCTAACGAACTTCGCCTTATTCTTAAAACCTTGTGATACCGGCGTAAACTCAAAAACCTGCCATCTACCATGTTATTGTATGTGAAACTTTTTCTGACGTCAAACAAGATTTCTTGTTCGACATTCGACTCTTAAAAAAAGATTCGCCGCAGAATACGCCGATCGAGTGGAGAAAGACTTAAACATCAAGCTGAATAACACGGCGGTCTCTGCGGACTGTACTGCTGCGCGCCGAACACATCCGATATCCCCGCTGTGCATCACGTAATACATATAACGCAACAGGAAAAACAATCGGGGCCTATACCGAATCAATCAGTACAGGCCCCGAACTGATGCAAAATCAAAGGACCAAATAATACTAACACAAATTATGGTGTCGGCCAGAGGACCTGCTCAAGGTACTTGTCTGCTATGAGAGCATAGTCCTTGAAGTTAATCCACTGTCCGCCTTGCGGCTCACCCTGGTACACGTCAGCCACCGACTGAATCGGGATATGCAGCGAACCTGCACCCTGGGTAGCGATGTACGCTATCTCTTCCTTTGACAAAGCAACATTGTAGATACGGGCATCATCCACATCGCCGGGGAAGCAGAGGTCACTCGTGGCACGCTTGCCTACATGAACGCGGTCAGCGTGGACAAGATTCCAGACATTGGATTTGCCGGGGTCAGTGTCCAGCTCGACGCCGTCTCCGTAGTACCGTATTGTTGTGCCATCATACGTCATGGCAAAGTGGTGCCACACATCCACGTCCAGAGGCAGGATCTGCTCCTCCCAGCTCCAAATGTGGGCTATGAAGGAGGGCTCTGCCTGAAGAATGGCAGTTGAAACACCGATATTGAAGTGGCTGCCAGTTCCACCGCTGCCATCGGGATTCCCCGTGAAGCCAAATATAAGCGTCCAGTCGGCGATCGCCATAGTGTCGGCCTTGGCCCAGCAGGTGATCGTTCTCGGCGTGTTACCCTCAATACCTATGTCGTTGACGTTGGTAACCAGATGGTCCTCTACACCGTCAAGCGACAACGCGAAAGAGCCAACCACTCCCGTGTCAAAGCCGGGGGCCGTACCACAGGGGTCAGTAAGATGGTTAAGGTTACCGCTGGAGTCAAGGTAGTTGCCTTCGAACTGGTAAGACGCTAAAAGATTAGCGGGATTTGGTGGTACTGTCACTATCAGCTCGTCACGCAGAAGCCAGTCGGCTCCTACCAACAAAAGGTCTTTCTCGTTAACGATGCAGTCGTAAGGCTGGGCAATATCATAAAGTGGTTTCGCCAGCGATGGAATACATCTGGGAGGACACGCACGGATATCATCAACGTAGATGGCGCCCGAACCACCCTGGACCGGGGCGGACCTGTCACCGAGGCCGATGTACACCTTCTTGATACCGTCCGGGTTCACTGTTGTGAACTCCGTCAGAGCTATATTCCACTCCTGCCAGGTCGTCAGCGTTGCCGCATTGACATCATTGTGCTCGACCACCGACGTATTAACTCCGTCAGAGAGAGCAACATACAACTGCTCGGGATCATTAGTGCCAATGTTGCCGAAGATCCAGTTCGGAGGCAGCGGACTTATCAGCAAGTCGTTGAGGTCGGCCGCACATATCTGATTAGCGTTATGGCTGCTGACCGCGCTGCCGACATAGATATTCGGGTCAGAAATAGTACCCATGCCAATTACAGGGAATACCGGCGCCGAACCGGGAACGTTTACATCCTGCCAGACGAAAGGATTGTCTGAATGTTTGGCCTCGAACGAGCCATCGATGTTGCGAACCAATCTTACGTATTCCGGCGCGGTGACTCCGGGCTTGGTTATCTCGGTGCAGGGGCCGTCCTCAACATCACGGTACTGGAAAGTAACTCCCTGACCGGGTGTCATGAACACCGCAGCAAACTTGGAGTAAGGAGTCCACTTCTCCCGAATCATAACTCCGGCCTTGGCCCAAGGATCTGTATTATCCACGCTGAGAACCTGCGCCTGAATGCTGCCGTTGCCGACGAAGGGGTACTGGCTGAGGTAGTAGAACTCGTCGTGCCTGCCCCAGATATCACGGCCACGACCGTATAACGTGTAAGCAGGCCACGCGGCCGCATCGTAGTAACCATCAGATATCGGATGGCCCTGGAAAGACAGCGAAAGCGATTTAACGCC
>JAOUFU010000263.1 GCA_029858035.1 Phycisphaerae bacterium | reverse complement strand
TTCTGGCCTGCGGCGCCGAGACAATAATCCAGTCGGCGATGGGCAAAAGCAATATGGTTGAGCAGCAAAAGGCCGCAGAGAGATTCTGGAGCAGGTGGGAAAATTTGCCTGCTGTCAAAAACAACAGTATTTACGTTGTCGAGCCGGATACCGTCACAAGATTAGGGCCAAGATTATGCCGGGGCGTAGAATTGATTGCTCAGTGCTTACACCCGGATATCTTCGCACAGAAACAAAATGCAGCACAGCAGGTTAGATAAATCGATGACTGAAATGCTGATATCAGGAAAATTGGCAGTTAGAGTTGTAATCTGCCTGGCAGTGCTGGTCGTGGTGATGTGCCTGTGTGCTGTAGTGGGAACGCAGGAGATTTCCTTGAAAAAAGTCTTCGCTGGCCCTGGTGAGAAGCCGGGAGAAAACATTGATTACGAAATTTTTGTCGGCGTTAGATTACCGCGAGTGATTTTGGCAGCACTGGTGGGAGCAGCCCTGGCCTGTTCAGGCGTCATTTTACAGGCGATTTTACGAAATCCGCTGGCCGATCCCTATATTCTCGGGATATCCAGCGGTGCAGGACTGGGAGTCATTACTGCGGTTATATCCGGTGTCACCTGGAGTTTCTGGGGCGGCTCACCAATGGCGGTTTTTGCATTTGCCGGGGCGATTGGGACAGTCTGGCTGGTCTGGTGCATCGGACGTTTTACGGGGAAATCACAGGTAACAAGCCTGCTGCTGGCCGGCGTTGTAATTAACGCCTTCTTTTCCGCGGTGATTATGTTCTTAACGTCAATCGCAAAAAGCGATCAGTTGCGTTTGACAATATACTGGCTGATGGGCAACATAACAGAAAAAAGCTTGTCTGTACTGGGTGTCAGCGCAGGTTGTATCATCGCAGGAATATTCGCCTTATTTTGCATTTCTCACAGGTTAAACGTTCTGACCTTAGGGGAAGATGAGGCAAAGGGGCTTGGTGTTGATACAACAAGAACCAGGATGACTGCTTTCGGCTTTGCGGCTTTTATAACCGCTATTGCGGTTAGTTTAAGCGGGCTTGTGGGTTTTGTAGGTCTTATCATCCCTCACGGCGTTCGGCTGATATTCGGGCCCGACCATCGTCAACTGCTGCCTGTCAGCGGGATAATCGGGGGCATATTTTTGGTTATCGCCGATACGTTAGCCCGGACAATTTTCGGCCAGGAGCAGCTTCCCGTGGGTGTGATTACAGCTATTGCCGGCGGGCCGTTTTTCCTGGTCCTGCTGGCAAAATACAGCAGAAAAGTAAGCTGGCTAAAATGAGTGGTATTATAAAGGTTGAAAATCTAAGTTTCGGGTACAGGTCGCAAGAGGCGATATTGAAAGAAATCAGCTTCGAGGTAATCCCTGGAACATTTCTGGCTATAGCAGGTCCAAACGGGGCGGGTAAAACTACGCTGCTGAATCTTCTTTGTGGACTACTTTCAGCCCAGGCCGGTTCCATAAACATCGATGCAGCACCTATAGAATCATATTCAGTAAAAGAGCTTGCACAAAAGATTGCCGTCGTTCGCCAGGAATTTGTTCCGGTATTTGACTTTACGGTGGCCCAGGTAGTCTCGATGGCAAGAACACCATATTTGGGTACGTTTGGGTTTGAGAGTCAAGCCGATAAGAAGTTCGTAAACGAAGCTCTGGAAATGACCGATACGGCCCAGTTCAGATCACGACCACTCGCAGAGTTGAGCGGAGGCGAGCGGCAGCGGGTTTTTATTGCAAGGGCACTTGCACAAAATACTCCCATTTTACTTCTGGATGAACCGACAGCCTTTTTGGACTTGAAACATCAGGTTGGCATATATGATTTGCTCAAAACCATGCAGCTTGAAAAAGGTAAAACAATCGTAGCCGTAACGCACGATATCAACCTGGGGGCCCAATACGCAGACGTTACTCTGCTCCTTGGTGCCGACAGCAGTTACCATTACGGCTGTGCAACAGATGTATTTTCGGCCGAACAAATCGAAAGAGTCTTTGGCGTCAGGGGATTCACAGGTAGAATTGATCATGAAAAATTCTTCATTCCTTTGGGCAAATTTGCAAAAGACAGCAGCCAAATCGACCGAAAACCGGACAGCAGTACATAGTAACGGCAGCGATTTCACTGGCCGTAACCACTTGTAATATAAGCAGTTACGGCTGTTTGCGGCGACTTTTTCTTAAAGATTTGACCGTTCTAACGATACGTTACTATGACAAGTTAGTGCTGAGATTTTGGATAAAATAAAAACTATGCAACAGATATGTTAATATGTTATAATTATAGTTTCCGTAAACCTTGAGAAAAGGCATAGCAGTAAGCAAGAAAGGTATAGTAAGAAAAGTGGCAAAGAAACGCAAAAAGACGACCAGGAAAAAAACCAGCCCGGCCCGGACAAAGAAAAGTCGCTTGAGTGCCGCTAATATTGAGCATTTTAAGCAATTGTTGTTACAAAAACGCCGAGAGATTATCTCCAATGTAAACGAGATGAAAGACGAAACTCTTAAGCAATCCCGGCTGGATGCAAGCGGAGACCTGTCAAGTATGCCAATCCACATGGCTGACATCGGAACCGACAACTACGAGCAGGAATTTGCTTTGGGATTGATGGATAGTGAGAGGAAACTTCTAAGAGAAACTGATGATGCCTTGCAGCGTATTGAGCAGGGAACTTATGGCTTATGTGAAGTTACCGGCAAACAAATACCCAAGGCCCGGCTTGAGGCCCAGCCCTGGGCCAGATATTGTATTGAATATGCCCGAATGCTTGAGCAAGGCCTTGTCAGAGAGCAGGAAGGGCCCAGGCCAGAGCTGCAGGAATATGGAAGTGAGGACGAGTTGGAGAAATAACCCTCCAAGAGATCAAGTTGGCTTTGGCCTGTTCAATCAAATAATCATCATACCGGAAAAAGCTCAGCAACCTATTTTTTCATATCCGCCTCATCAATTTTATCCCCTGGCAGCGGCGGGCAAAATATATTTTATTTTTCTCTCGAAAAGTGTAAACTAACCCACCATTATGAAACATAAATGTCCAATCTGCCATAACACTATTGAAGTAAAACCCGAAGATAAATCCGAAGAGACAAAATTTTATCCCTTTTGCTCCCGTCGATGTAAGCTGGTGGATCTGGGTGTCTGGCTGGATGCTGAGTATAAGATATCGCAGTCACAGGAGGCCGTCGATACGTCCAATACCGGCCAGGATGGACCGTAGAATAAGCAGTAAATGGGAAATAAAAAACCAAAAATCTGTTGAAACCGGCAGATAACAATTATATATTTAATGTTCCTTTATGGAGGTTAAAAACAGAACGATAGTAGGCCTTTTTGAAAGGACACAAGATGGGCGACGAAAAAGATTCCTCTAATGTATGTAAAAATATTCTCTTTCTGAAAATTTTCCAAACTTTCCGCATGGCCATACAGCCAAGCAAATTGATTATTGCCTTTTTGGCGGTGACCAGTATATGCCTTGCAGGCTGGATTATGGACTTTAGCATCCCAGTTGTTGCTGTAAAAGATCCAAAAGGCAAAGTTATGCGGACAGAGCTGGAAGCCTATATGACCGGGCCGAACCAGTATAAAGCATACATTACAAGTGCCGGCAAAAGGGGTGAGTGGACTGGTGTATTTTCCACGCTTTGGCGTTTTGGTTCACAAAAGTATCACAACTCATTAGATCGCCTGTTTGCATTCGACCTGCCCGACGTGGCGGCAAATATCAGGGATTGTTTTAAAGCGTTGACATGGGCAGTGAAATACCATTGGCTTTACTGCGTCATATTCTTCCTGATACAACTTGTTGTAATTTCCATTGCCGGCGGAGCCATCTGTCGAATTGCAGCTCTTCAATTCGCCCAGGATGAAAAACCCGGCCTGACCGAGGCGCTGCGTTTCAGTATAAATAAATTCACGAGTTTCGTGACATCACCTTTGATACCGATTGTCATAATTATCATCATAGGTCTGTTCATTTCCCTTTTGGGATTGATTGGCAATATTCGATGGGCCGGCGAGTTGATAATGGCTGTCTTTATGCTGTTGGCTTTGATTGCAGGCGCGGTTATAGCAGTTGGTTCTATAGGAACAGTTGCCGGATTTAACCTGATGTTTCCTGCCGTGGCGTATGATGGTTCAGACTGTTTGGACGCGATAAACCGTTCTTTCTGTTACGTTTTCGCCAAACCGTGGCGGATGGGCTTTTATACCGCGATAGCCGCCGTTTATGGTTCTCTTTGTTATATATTCGTTCGATTCTTTGCCTTTTTGCTGCTCTGGTGTACCCATCTGTTTTTACAGCTCGGCCTCAACGACAAGAAGCTCGCAGTGATCTGGCCGGGACCAACCTTTACGAAACTGGTCGATACGCCGGATTGGTCATCTGCTAATTGGCCGGAAACAATCGCAGCCGTTATAATATACCTGCTTTTATTAGCCGTTGTCATATTGGTAGTCTCTTTCATAATAAGTTTTTACTTTTCCGCCAATACTATAATCTATTCGCTTATGCGCAAAAAGGTCGATAATACAGCCCTGGAGGACGTTTATTCACCGTTCGAGGATGTTGATACTGAGCCGGCTGTTTTCGGGCAAGAAGATACTGAGCCGGCTGTTTTCGAGCAAGAAGATACTGAGCCGACAGTTTTCGGGCAAGACGATACTGAGCCGACAGTTTTCGGGCAAGACGATACTGAGCCGACCGTTTTCGGGCAAGGCGACACTGAGCCGAAAGTTTTCGAGCAAGAAGATACTGAGCCGAAAGTTTTCGAGCAAGACGAAACTGAACCGAAGGTTTTTGATCAAGGCGAAACCGAGCCGACGGTTTCCGAGCAAGACGTTACTGAGCCGATAGTAACCGAATCTGAGCCGGAACAAACCCAGCCGAAGACAAAGAAAAAGAAAAAGTCAAAGAAAAAATCGGAACCTGAGGCGGAATCGGATGTGTCGTCTTCGGAAGAGCAATAGATTTGTTTTTTAGACGAATCACCAGGCAAGTGTGCCGGATAGCCAGCTTCGGATTGCGTAATTTTTTGCAATGTGCCTTTCAGCCCCCATTTTTAACAAGGGTGCTGATTGTTCAATATAGGTGATGATGAACTTCTTGTTCTTGAATTTTTCCCACTCTCGGCGTAAAATAGATTGTTTTGGAAATTGCTTTTTTTCGTAGAACCGTAGCACAGGCCCACAAATGGCACAATTCAAGCTCAATAACGAGTATAAGCCTGCCGGTGACCAGCCGGATGCTATAAACCGGCTCGTAGAAGGTCTGCACGCGGGCACAAAATTCCAAACACTTATGGGCGTGACCGGCAGCGGCAAAACATTCACAATGGCAAACGTCATAGCTCAGTTTAATTTGCCGGTGCTCGTCATATCCCACAACAAGACATTGGCCGCCCAGCTTTATGAGGAATTCAAGGAGCTGTTTCCCGAAAATGCCGTCGAGTATTTTGTCAGCTATTATGATTACTATCAGCCCGAAGCGTATATCCCGCAGCGCGATATATACATAGAAAAGGACGCCTCCAAAAATGCCGACCTCGACCGGCTCCGGCTTTCCACTACGACAAGCCTGTCAACAAGAGATGATGTGGTTATCGTTGCTTCCGTCTCCAGTATCTTCGGCCTCGGCTCGCCTGAAGACTATAAGGCTTCCGTGGTGGCGGTCCGAACGGGTGACTCTATCCAGAGAAATGACCTCCTTGGGAGATTGGCTGATATCCAGTACACAAGAAATGATTTCGATTTCCAGAGGGGGACATTCAGGGTCCGCGGCGATGTGGTCGAGCTATATCCTTCTTACGAATCTTTTGCAATCCGTATCGAATTCTTCGGCGACCAGATTGAGAAAATCAGCTACATAAATCCCATCTCTGCACAGACCCTGGCCGACGAGGAACAGGTATTTATATATCCGGCCCAGCACTACATTATGCCCGGCTACAGAATTGACTCTGCCGTGGAAAGCATAAAGGCGGAGCTTCAACAGCGGCTGCAGGAGCTGAAGCAGCAGGGCAAACTCCTGGAAGCCCAGCGGCTGCAGGCCCGAACAATGTATGATATCGAGATGATAGAGGAGGTCGGCTATTGCAGCGGGATTGAGAATTACGCCAGGCACATGTCGGGACTGCCCGCCGGATCCAGACCTTACACGCTGATTGACTATTTCCCGAAAGATTTCCTTTTATTTATCGACGAATCCCACGCTACCATTCCGCAACTGCGTGCAATGTGGGCCGGTGACAGGAGCAGAAAAGAGGTCCTGGTTGAGCACGGATTTAGATTACCCAGCGCGCTGGACAACAGGCCCCTGCGTTTCGAAGAGTTTCAGGAGAACTGGTCCAAAGTCATTTTTGTCTCTGCGACGCCTTCACCGTTCGAGCTGGAACAATGTCATAATGAGGTTGTCGAGCAAATCATAAGGCCGACCGGACTTGTGGACCCTGATATCTTCGTACACCCGGCCGGAAATCAGGTGCCGCATCTGCTCGATGAAATCGCCAAACGTGTCAAGGCCAAAGAGCGAAT
>JAOUFU010000262.1 GCA_029858035.1 Phycisphaerae bacterium | reverse complement strand
CTGCGGCACCGTTTCCCGGTCCGACCACAATATCGGTGCGCTGCAGAAATACAGGTAGCGACCGTCCGGTGACCAGGCCGGATATGTTTCCAGACGCTCCTTTTTGGAAATTTGAGGTGAGGTCTTAATTGTTTTGGAGTCAACCAGGTAGTAAGCCAGCAGAGAATCAAGGTCAGTGACGCCGCGAACCTCATCTCTGGCGGAATGAAAGAACAGATGTATTTTATTGATAGAATATGCTGCCAGCCGGCCGCTGGGGTGCCACGAGGTATATCCAAATTTCGTTCCAATCTTGTTGACCGCGCCATCTTCAACCAGCAATTCAGAGCTGTCATATATCGAGCTGCGAATACCGAGCAACATTTTGTCGGGATGGTTTGGGCAAAATGTGTGACAGTTAAGACACCCGTCCCCATAATATCCATTGTTTAATATGAGCTTTTCGTCATAATTTTGCAAATTGCGCTGATAAACGCCCATCTTCCTCCATGTACTATATCCCGGATGGATTCTCCTGTATACGAGGAAATCATCTATTTCCTCACGAGCGATCTTATTAGTAATGGTATCAAATCGTTTCCACTGCCCTTTTTGGGTCTGCACAAAAACGTCAAAACAAATCTGCTCTCCCCGGTTTACTTTCAAAAGTTCGCGCCACGGTTCCTGTGGAATCACAATTTTCGGGGACCGGCTGAAAATCTCTATCTGCCGGCCCTGTTTAGAGTATATTTTTACATAATAACGTGAGCCATCTTCCTGCACTACAAAGTTCAATGGTGCGATATTCGGAGGGAAGACTATCCCAGAATAGTCAGGACATATCCCGGCGGGTCGGTCAATGGAGCTGCACTGCTCGATTTCCGCCCGGGCACGCCTTTCTGCGGACACTTTTCTATCGCGCAGAGCGTAAGCCAGTACGCCGGCAGATAATACAACCATCACCAAACAACCAGGAATTATTGAGTGTTTCCTCACTTTTTCATACCCGAAAATCCATAAACGTAAACGTAATAGAACAAATAACTATCGCCGTAATCTTTTGCAAGCTCTTTGATGGCTGCCTGCTTGTTTCTGCGATATTCTTTTTCGTAGGTTTGACTAAAATCCCGAAAACGGTCCTTTGTTTCCCGGCTGAACTGTCGACCGCGGAGATCAAGTGCTTTTCTTGTGCGATTTACATACACCAACATTGCTTCTTCGTATATCCGGGGAATCCGAGTATAATCAAAATCATCCAATCTTTCAAGATTCTGTACAAACTTGTCCAGTTGTCCACGCAGCATGTACCATGCCATCATGTATTCGAAAGCCATGCGGTTTTGCCTATTCTCTTCCAAAAGCTGCGACAATATCTCCTCAATGTCAAGGGCAGAGAAACCGTAATCTTTTTCCAGCATCAGTGAGCGTAAATGCCGAATCTCGTCATCTGTTGTCAGATTAGGGTCGTCCTGCAAACGCTTTAGGTATTTATCAGCCCAATCGGCATCAAACAAAGTTTTACCAAGCACTCCAAGGTAAATCCTGGCCGATTCAATATCACCCTTAACCATGTTTACATAAGCCAGTCGCTTTAGAATCATGGGACGGGTTCCGAAGACTTCGAAGCATTCGGTCAAATCGTTCTGCGCTATGTTCATAAGACCAATATCAATATAAAAGTCAAATTTCTTCCAGTAGGCAAATTCTGATCCTTTAACGTTCAGGAACAGAGTACCGGAATGCTGGGGATATGAGAACATCTCGAGAGTGAGTTTGTGTGTATGATATAAAGCCCTGTTGACTGCATGGATTATAGAAAAGTTATCCGAATAGCGGCGAGCAGCGCCAAGCACCTGAGGCCACTTCCTGTTGTAAGCATAGTAATCAACCAAAAACAGAGTTTTTTTCTCAATATCATAGGAAAGGAAAACCGCACCGACGGCAATCCCCAACAGAGCCAATGATTCAATAATCCATTTGAGCTTGTTATTTCGAAAGTACGTTGAAAATATTCCCGTCAATTTCTTAGAGGATTTCCTGCGTGGTTTTGCTTTGGCCATTCTCCCGGATTTGCGTTTCGATATTATTTTTAAAAATATCCGCCAAAGCCCCAATATAATCGCGGTCAAAGGCAGCAGCAGGTATATCAGATAGACTATATTTATCATTTTCCTGTTTGCCTGATAGTAGAGAATTTTCCATGAAAAAGGTAATAAATCAGTGAAAGCATCGACAATACTTACCCCGCAGATCATGACACCCACAACGTATGGAATTACAGCAGCGGACAACAAACATAACAGAGACATCTTCCAACGGCCTCTGACAAGCAGCTCGTAAATCGCACAGAGCAACGCAAACAGCAGATATGCCCCGGCGGCAATATAATACAGAATTACAGACAAAACCAGAAAAACAACAATGCGAAAGCGGTCCAATTTCGGACTCTTTTTTATCATCTCCAGATATAAGCATATAAAAAGCAGCGCCACCAATAATGCCATTACGGTGATGAAGTGATATGTATACTGAGTGTAGGTGATGAGCAGGAGAATTGGCAAAATATAGCGGAGCCAACAAAGGCGGGGATAGTTTATAGCTTTTAGAAAATAACCAACACATATACAAATCAGCCACGCCTGCAAGGTGGCAACAAGCGCCCCCGCCCAGCCGATATAAAACAACTGCGACAGGAAAGCCGCAATATATTCGACCATCCCGCCAGGGCGCGATATAAACTCCCGGAAAAAGTCCCAGCCACGCAAAAAAACAGGAAAATTTATAATCTCTCCTGCACCGTGGTAGATAAGGCGAAGGTCAACATCAAGTAAAAGATACAGATAGAACCCAATGAAAAAGATTAAGCTTCGGAACAATCCGCCCATGTATTGGCTTGAATGGGGACTTGACAATTTCCGAAACGAACTCAACATTATTCCCGTCACACCAAATATCTCTTTCGAAAATTCATAAAGAAAACACAAACGCAACCTACATCCAGGTATTCAGCATGGAATAAAGAACGAGCTTTTTGAAAGGAATTGTATCTTATCCGGCCCAAAAATGCACAACCTTTCCGGGTATACATTTTGCAATAAAGGTCAAAAAAACACAGAAATAGTACAAAACCGTAACATAACCGTAACATTTGGCCGGCATAATTGCTCTTGTTAAATTAACCTTTTTTTTTTAATCTATTTGAAAGGAGCGCTATTATGGAAAAGTTGAAAAGCATCACAATCATCTTTTTGCTGGCTGTTGGCCTGTTTACCCCAGTCGCCCCCGCCAAAACAACAAGCGTGCTGCTGCAGGAAGGCCTGTATGCCGAGGAGATTGAAGGTGACCTCGACTCCGCAATCAAAATCTATGAGCAGGTGATAGGGAGGGCAAAAGAAGCCCAACAAGCCGCCGCCCAGGCCACTTACCGAATCGGAATGTGCTATCTGAAGAAAGGCCAGAAAGACAAGGCGGCTGAACACTTCCAGAACATAATTTTAAATTTCCGCAGCCAAAAAGCTCTTGTTACAAAAGCAGAAAAGCAATTGGACAAGATTAAACCCCGGGCTGAAAGAATCGTCGAACAAGCGGTGATGACAATTTCAACCTGTGCTGAGGGCGATCCGAGGGTTACCAGAGCCCTGGAATCTCTCAAAGGTCTCGATGAAAATGTCGTGGTCAATGAACTGGTCAAATTTCTCGATTCAGAAACCGATACTGTCAGACGTTCCACAATATATATACTATGGAGAGGCAATTTAAGTGACATCTCTGCTGCGGTACCAGTCCTTGAAAAGCTTTGTTCACATAAGAAAGAACTTACACGTGGAATGGCGGCCCTTGCACTTGGCCAGGCGAAAGTAAATTCGAGCTTTGATACTCTTTGTGATATGACCTTAAAAGACAACAGCGGTTACGCCCGACGATGTGGGGCTATCGCGCTGGGGTGGATGGGAAGAGCTGACGCAAAGCCAATCCTTGAAAAGGTCCTGGAGGACCCGGACCCTCTGGTATGCAATAATGCTAAAGCAGCACTGGCGATGCTTCCAGAAAAAGTCAGACCTCTCACCAGGGTATTCGAACCACAGGCGCTCGATGAACAGGTCAAGTCCGGCGAAGTCCCCTCTTTCAAGGTTCAACTCATTGATAACACCGCATTGGACCTCGACAGCGGCGAGATATCGATGCTCAAAGACGAATGGCCGGACAGATTCGATGTGGCCTGGGACAACGACGGGGGCGGAGCACTAATGAAAAAAGTCGGATCGGGTGTTCGATTTCTGGCCCTGCCCAGCGGAGATAAACAGATGTGGGACGAAGCCATTTATATGGCGCGAAGCGACATCGATGAACTTCGAAATAGTAACACCAGAGGAATATGGGCCAGCCAGGGTAAATTCGCGGCAGTCCTCACCGGCGAGGGGAACCTGGCGGTCATCCAAATCGGCGAGTACGACGCCGAAAAAGGCACGATATATGGATGGATCGAAAAGATACCTTCCGGAATTTCGTCAGCTTGGGACACCGCTGAAGCGTTCCTGGCGGCAGCGGTTTCCGGCAGAGACTCTGAGGCCATCAAGCTGGTAAAACCCGGCAGTGCTGTAGCTCTACAGGTCAAGGATTTCCAGGAGATTGCCGAGAAGGATAAGGTGAAAGTAGTCAGCGTTTTTGGAGACGAACAAGTTGCTGTGGCCACTACGACGGAAATCAGCGCTGCGGCCACTACGAAGGAAACCAGCGTCGAGGACAAGGGACCGATGCTGATTCGCCTGATTAAACAGCGCGGGATGTGGATGGTGGAGGACGTCGACCTTGAAACACCTGCCAGCCTGAAGGCCGAAATCGATTCGTTCCTCCAGAAACACCCCAACGCCAGGAAGTTGCAGGAGCCGGATGTTAGAGGACTGTCTGTATCGCCGCACCGCAGGCTTCTCGATGAGCGTACGTTAACAGCAATCAATAGTCAGGACCAGTTCGGAGCCAAGTGGTTCAAAGTCGAAAGGGAGTACGAGGCCGCCTCACAGGAACAAAAGCAACAGATGATTGAAAAATGGATGGCTGACGCTCAGAAGCCTGATGTTACAATACGGTCAAGTGCCATAGCATCTCTTGGTAACATTTGCTGCAAACAAGCGGCAGATATATTGATAAAGATTGCAAAAGAGCCTATGGAATTCAGCCGAAGCAATCGGCCGAGATGGATAGCTGTTCGAAGCCTTGGCCGAGTAGGTGATATGCGTGCGGTACCGGTACTCATTGACCTGCTTGACCACTACAATAAGGACACTCAGCTTTATGCCAGAGTCGCTTTATGCGAAATTACCGGCGTGTATTTCGGCAGTGACAAAACCAAATGGCAAGACTGGTGGAAGCAGAAAGGCAAATCCACGGCGGAACTCGATCTGAGCACGCCGGAAGCAACTATCAAAAGCTTTGTCAAAGCGGTTTATGACGGCAATCTGGAAGCCGCTAAAGCATGTGTTTCCAAAGAGGGAGCTGATTATGATGAATTCATGGAAATGCTGGCGACAGAATCTAATCACCCTTTCCAAGCTATGATTAAGGCGATGGACGCAAGCATTCCAGTTGAGATCACCAGTAAAGATATCACAGAAGACAGATGTAAAATCAAGTGGTATTTTACGCTTGGGAGAGTTTATTACTTCGGTGAAACTAAAATGAAGAAGGGAACGCCTCAGGAATTTAGCAGCTACCTTGAGCTTGTTGGCGATAAATGGTTAATAAGGGATATATAAATTAATTGAGCAGAAAATTGCAACAATCTAATTCTAAAAATCAATTACGGTGGGTGATATTGCTGCTTGCGGTAGCGGTGATATTGCCCACCGTCTGCCTGCTTTGGTTTATGAGCCAGGCGATCAAGAACGTAAAATTAGCGGCACGACAAGAGATCATCGACTCATACCAAAACCAACTGGACCAGGTCCGCGACCGAGTTGATACGGTCTGGAGCGGCCAAGTTAAGTGGATACACAAAAAACTTGAGGAGCCAATCCCCGATGTAGCCGAACATTTTGTTAGCACTAACGCTGCCAGCGCAGACGGTGTTATTATCTACAATGCCGAAGGCAATTGCATATATCCGACAAGAAGTGTGGACGAAGGAGATTATGCCATATTTTCTGAACTATATGAAGAAGCATGGCGGTTAGAGTTCGCTGAAAAAAACGCTGCCAAAGCCCTGAAAGCATATGAAGAAATTGCGGCCAAGGCAACAGGTGCGATTCATCGTAAGAAATTGTTACTTCAGCAGGTTCGGTGCATGAGGAAATTAGGTCAACTCGATAAGGCTAAAGCCCTTTGCATCGATGCCAGGGAAACGGGACATGGTGACAAAGGAGAAAAGGCATATCTTAGAGCAACCGCCGAATTGATATTGACCGAACTTCGAAAAGAAACAGACCTTAAAAACAAGGACGAACGATGGCATTTTTATGATGATCTGAGAAACCTGCTCAGCACAGTTTCCAACTATAACACCGGTTCCGGAACAATGCTGGATATTCCTTCAGACCAACGAGTACTCCTTGCGAAGAGGGCGCTTGAACTTCTCAGAAATAGTGACGAATATATGCATGACGAGTCTCA
>JAOUFU010000261.1 GCA_029858035.1 Phycisphaerae bacterium | reverse complement strand
CAAATTTCCAACATAAATATTCATTTCGATTTCCTTTTCCCGCCTTTAAGGGACATTTCCCGTTTAAAGGACTTAGCTAAACAATTTTTTTCTTTCATTAAAGTATTAACTTTGGCCGCCAACTACGGTTTTCCTGGGTGTCTGTTGCAGGTTTGATCCCACGGTCACATGCATTATCCCAAGAAGGAGCCCCCGCAATCAACCGATTCATACAGAGGCATGAACCGCCTACTGTAGCTACAGGAGGGAGCCAGACTATTCATCTGACACACTTCCCAAAAGAAATACTAACTTTCTTCCGGTTCTTCCGGAACTTGAGGTGTTTCTTAACAAACCAAACGATTTACTCCTTTCCTAAATAAAGAAACTTAGCTTATAATCTCATCTTTCTTCCTTATAGCAGAAGATACAGCATTATCATCCCTGCAACAATAGCGTTTGTCAATATCTTTTATAGATAAAAATAATATTTTTCCGCCTCGGCCGGCATTATAACCGGTTCTCAACATTAGAGTAACGCAGATTCAGGCAATTGCTGAAAGAAATCCGTGTTTGAATTATGTAGCGAAGAGGCCATAAGGGGGAGCACGGACCGACAAAACTTTAAGAACTGAGGCTAAAACACATCTTTATTGTATTGCTAAAGCACGCGAGAAAAGATAACGTCAGGGAAACTTCAGATAAGAGCGGCGGGCAATCGGGACAGGATGATTTCAAAGTTTGATGCCGATTTTCTTCCATGTATCGAGGATGTCCCTCTTTGGAAAGAAACCAACATGGCGAAACACTTCCCTGCCCTTGCTGTCGAAAAAAATCTGAGTCGGAATCGCTCTGACCCCATACTTCTCACCTACCGCCCTGTCCTGCCACACGTCGATATACTTTATTTGAAATTTCCCCGAGTACTCAGACCTCAACTCGTTTAAGATAGGCGTCATCTGCCTGCATGGTGGACACTTGTGCGAGCCAAGCTCCAGCAGCACCGGCAGGTCGGAGCCGGTGGTTTCCCCCGCAGCCAGCATAGTTTGACTCCACCTGCGACCGTCCTTTTCAAATTCGACTTTGTCTTTATGTATTTTAAGGACCCTCACGCTGCCTATCATATCCTCTTCGTGTGCCATTTTGCCGTTAATCATAGCTATTGGGTCGGGGTCATTCTCAGTATAGAAGATACCGGTCAGCGATACTTCTTTGTTCACAACCACAGCGGCTTTCGTTGTTGCCAAAGCGTCTTTTATCGCCGGCCAAAAATGGTAGACAATGCCGGCCACAACCAAAACAGCAAAGCCCAATAACAGGACATATAATGAAGATTTATTGTTTTTCTTCACTGCCTGTGTTTGTATTTCACTGTTATTGGCTCGCTGCTGATCTTTGTCAAACTTATCGGCGATGCGGTCAAAATTCAGCATTTGCGCAAGTGCCCTTAAAGGTGGTATTGATAAAGCGTTCTCTATTGTTTGTTTTCGGCACTTTTTTATAGGTACTTAATGGATTTTATGAAGCGGCAAGGATGGCGGTACAGAATATTCTTTATGTTAATTTGTTATATCGGCCTTTAGAAAGGCTTATCCGGGCGCAGAATAACAAAAATTCTGCTTTTGATCCCTGAGTTCGTTTCGGTAATGAAGCCGTCTATGATTTTGTCTGCCAAGATACATAGATTTACTTCTGTATTGCTGTAATTTTGAGAGCGGCAAAATTTTCCGGCATTTGGAAGATTTGTCCTTTCTGATAATGGCGGAAGGGGTATGGGAGTGGCTCCGGATTTTCTTTTCAAGTTCCCTAAGAGCTTTGCAGGCAGGGAGTTACAAGCTGGGAAGCCAGGAATATATTTTTTGTGGCACACCAATTGCTATTTTCTTTAAACGGTTAACAGAACTTTTTAGATTAGGTCGTGAATAAAGATAAGGAGATATAGAAATGAGTTTCGCTTTAATGGCAGGAGTTACGGGCCTGCAGGCCCACCAAAGAATGCTCGATGTAGCGGGCAATAACCTGGCCAATGTCAATACTATAGGTTATAAGAGCAGCAGAATTATTTTCTCAGAGCTGTTAGCCCAGGTTCTCAAACGAGCGTCCGCACCGACGACTACGGTCGGTGGTGTTAACCCTCAGCAGATAGGCAGCGGTGTCCAGGTAGCCGGTATAAGCCCGGACATGGCTCAGGGCAACCTCATAAATACAAGTAATCCGCTGGATTTGGCAATAGAGGGAGAAGGATATTTCGTGCTCAGTGACGGCTCAGGAAACCTTTACACCCGTGCAGGCGGGTTTGCCGTCGACGCAGACTCGAATTTAGTTGACCCATCTACAGGTTATATCGTTCAGCGTATCGGTACAGTGGGTGAAAGTGAAGGTTTTCAGACGCCCGGTGACACAAACACCAAGATTCCTTACGATTTGGCAATGCCGGCAAGTGCGACATCAGAGATAAAGGTATCAGGCAACCTGAGTGCAGATGGAATGCTTCCTGCACCACAAACAAACCTGCTGAGATCGGATACAACTTATACCAGCAGCGGCAGCAACGCCACCGCAGGCACGAGAATAAGTGACCTTGATCAATTTAGTGGAGCTTTTGGTGTTGTAGACACGGATGGCAAGCTTTACGTCACGGGTGTCCAACCCGATGGTACTGCGGTAACCGATGCCGTAGGTCTGGATGTGGACGTCAACACAACCCTGGCCGAGGTGCTTGCGTATATAGATACTCAACTTGGTGCCGCTAATGTGACAGCAAGTGTATCGAACGGACGAATAGTAGTAACTGATGACACCTCCGGCTACAGCCAAACGGATATAGCGTTTTCGTATACACCTTCTGGTGATGGGACCGATTCTCTGACAGTGCCGGGGTACTTTGAAATTGCTACTGTAGGTGGCGAAGAGGTCAAAAATTTTAATATTGTAACTTACGACTCTCAAGGCGGCTCACACGCTCTTTCAGGTGCCTTCGTGCGAACAGACACCGTCAATCTCTGGGATCTGGTCCTGACTTCAATTAGTGGTAATGTTCATGAGCTGACTTTTGACAATCGGCGAATTGAGGGTATAGAATTCAATGGCTCTGATGGTTCTTTCGCCGGTTTAAATACCGGCATCGGCGATACGGCCCAGTTTACAGTGACACTTGCTCACGATATCGCAAACCCACAAGTCATTACGGTGGACATGGGTACCCAGGGCCAGTACAATGGCCTGACACAATTCGCAAGAGAGTCCACCGCGGTGGCAAAAGAACAAAATGGCTATCCCACAGGTGACCTAAGCTCGGTTTCGGTCAGTAATGAAGGCAATGTTATTGGTTCCTTCACCAACGGCGTTAAGAAGAATCTTGCAACCATTCAACTGGCGTTATTCAAGAACCCATCAGGCATGGAAAGTGTCGGCAATGGTTACTTTACTTCATCGGCTAACTCTGGTGAGCCGGTGGCTACACAGGGTATGATCGGTGGTGCGGGCACGATTCATGGCGGATCATTGGAGAAATCCAATGCCGATGTGGCAAGCCTGTTCGTATCTATGATTGAAGCTCAAAACGGTTACCACGCTAACGCCAGGACAATCAAGATTGCCAATGACATGCTTAAAGAATTGACCAACCTTATCGCGTAGTAACGAGGGCCCGTTTGGCACTTTTAGCTGATATATTGACTCCTTTATTGAAGTGACATTTCTATGCGACCCTGCCGGGAAAGCATGTCCCGGCAGGGTTGACCTTTTTGTTTTGGCCTTGACGATTGAGTGTCCCGCGCTACGATGCCGTTTCGTCTCAACTCAGCGCAGTTTCATGCGTATATTACAGGTGGACAGTGTCCGAAAAACTATTGACAAGGACAGCGGTCTGTTGTTTCATTTGCTAAAGTGAGGTTGAATATCGTGTTCAACCGCTCCCGGAGCGCCTCATGGACAAAAAACAAAAGGCCAAAACTGAAAATTCGGGCAGTTCCCGCCCGGTTAAGAAAATCGCTATAGTCGGTCTGCCGAATACCGGCAAGAGCCAGGTATTCAATAATCTGACGGGCGAGTATGCGTTAGTTGCCAACTATCCACTCACAACTGTAGAGATGAAAAGGACCAGATGCCGGATTGGCGGCGAGCCGTACGAGGTCATTGATACACCCGGCCTTCATTGTCTTTATATTCACTCCGAAGAGGAACTTATTGTCCGGGACATGATATTCAAAGAGGCCCCGGACATCATCATCCAGTGCATTGATGCCAACCAGTTGAAACAATCACTGACCCTTACTGCGGACCTTTTGGAATTGGGGATACCCATGGTAATATCGCTCAATTCGATAGATGAGACCGCAAGAAGAGGGGTATGGATAGATTCGGGCGGATTATCACGTCTTTTAGGTGTTCCTGTTGTCGAATCAAGAGCTGTAGATAGCGTGGGCACGAGAGAGCTTAAAGACAGCTTAAGCAGGGCACGCAAAGGCAAGTGGTGCCTGCGGTATGGCGAAGTGATAGATGACGGAATATCGGCTATAGAATCGGAGCTACCGGAGGAGATGAGTTTTAAGCGAAAGGTGGCGGTTCTTCTGTTGCTTGCTGATCCGTTCCTGGTTGATTACTTGAGGGAGAAATACGGCCGGGAACAAGTTGCTCTGTTAAAGGAGAAGGTAAATAAAATCAGGAGGGGATTCAGAGGAAACTTCGGCCGTGCTATAAACAAAAAGCGCAGTCAGTGGGTGACGGAGATAGCTGAGAATTCAACCAAAAAGCAGAAGATAGAACCGGGAGAGTTTTCCAGGGCCTTTGGCCGGTTGAGCCGTCATCCAATATTTGGACTTCCGATATTAGCTATCTTTCTGGTAACGACATATTTACTTGTTACCTATGTTGCCGGGTTTTTGGATGCAAGACTCAGCGTTTTATTACTTGACCCGACTGTAAAGTATATAACTCGGATTTTACCATCCGGCTTCTGGAATGAGCTCCTTGTGGGAGATTACGGGATTTTGACCCTGGGTTTATTTAACGCTATAGTTACCATTCTTCCCATACTTTCTGTATTCTTTCTCATGTTCGGTTTTCTCGAAGACATAGGTTATATACCGAATCTCTGTGTTCTGACCAAAAGGGTTTTTAGCAGGATAGGTTTGACCGGGAAATCCGTTATGCCGCTTGTTTTGGGTTTTGGATGTAAGACTATGGCCACACTTACGACAAGGGGATTACGGTCCCGAAAAGAGAAGTTTATAGCCGTCTATCTTATTGCTTTTGCATTGCCGTGCTCGGCCCAAATGGGTATTGATATGGCGATATTCGGGAGGATTGGGATTAAGGCCTTTATCATTGGTTATGGAGCATTGGTCATTATTGAGTTATGTGCCGGGTTGGCCCTTAATAAGATTATAAAAGAGGAGGAAAGAAGCGATTTTATACAAGAGCTGCCAGCCATTCGGATTCCGAGTCCAAAAGCCATCGCCACCAAAACCTATTACCGGTTATATTGGTTTTTGAAGGAAGCCATCCCTATTTTTATCATAGCGGCGGCAGTATTGTTTTTACTTGATAAGACAGGTGTCCTCGATTTGACAAAAACTCTCATGAGCCCGATAGTGGAAGGCTGGCTTGGTTTGCCCCGTAAAATCGTGGATGTCCTTATACTTGCCATTGCCAGACATGAGGCGGCTGCAGGATTGACGTTGAAAATGGTTGATTCAGGAGAGCTTAATTATATACAGTGTATAGTGACTGTTGTTATCACCACGATGTTTGTTCCATGTTTTGCAAATGTAGTGGCAATGTGTAAGCAAATGGGAATAAAGACAGGGCTGGCCATGGCTTTTGCTATAAATATCTCAGCCTTTATTCTGGCGGGAATTTTAAACTGGATTTTGGTTTTCACTATTGGGAGACAGGTCCTATGAGCAAAAAAAGGGAAAGAGATGAGCATCTTGAGCAGTTGTGGTATATGAAAGAGGGGGAAAAAGACTCCATAGATGCTATAAAGACCGCCCTGAACGAGAACTTCGATGACGCTATAATTGATCAATTGTCATCTGAGGATATGGTGAAATTAACAGAACAAGGGAGTAAAATCGCCCTTACAAAGAAGGGTGAAGATTATGCAAGGCAGTTAATCCGTGCTCATAGACTTGCAGAAAGATTGCTTAATGATGTTCTTGGCGGAGATTATGAATCAGGCGCCTGTGAGTTTGAGCATACCGTTACTCCCGAACTGGTGGACAGTATTTGTATTTTACTTGGCCATCCCAGGGAATGTCCGCACGGCATGCCCATACCGGAAGGCCAATGCTGCCGACACTCTTCCAGAACAGCGCAGAGCTCTGTTATACCGTTGGTCGAATTAGCGGTAGGTCAATCCGCGCGTGTTGCCTATATTAATTGCAAAAGCGACCAGCAGCTTCACAGGATAGACGGTCTTTGTATAAGGCCGGGAGCGGTTGTTACATTACATCAAAGATACCCGGCTTACGTAATTGAGTGTGAAGGCAGTAACATTGCGATGGATGAAGAGATAGTTTCTAATATCTGTGTGTGGCGTCAGCCTGAGCATGTGCAGGAAGCCGGGAAGGAGGCGGTTGACAGGCCACGTAGAAGCGGGCGGGACAAATTCAGACACAGAAAGAGAGGCAAGTCTTAGAGAAGG
>JAOUFU010000260.1 GCA_029858035.1 Phycisphaerae bacterium | reverse complement strand
CCAGATGAAGACGCGGATTGCCTTTCTTGAAATAATCCGTTAAGGGGACGGTTTCCCCTGCAAAAGGCTTGTACATAACGATCGTGTTAAATACAAAGTTGGAAGCAAAAAGGCCGAGAGCGAAAAGCACCAAGGCCGTGTAAGGCGTCAATTTGCCGGCTTCGGTTGGCAGGGCAAGATCGGCCAGGTCGGCCGGCATTGAATTGGCGACCCAACGATAGAAAAAGCCCATCAGCACCCCGCATAACACGGATAGGACCATACCCTTCAACGTCGTCTTTTGTCCCTGCGAGGGCAGCTTCTTATAGGCAAGGGCGTCAAGTATGATGGCCACCGCCACACAGCCAACTCCCAGAAACAAAATCGCGGCGTTACCTGACGGGTCCACGCGATAAGTTGTGATAACGCCAATAACCAGCGCCAGCCCGATGCCTATCGGAAAAGCGACTGCCAAGCCTGCTATGTCAATGGCCGCGACAAGAAGGATATTGGCTATATTGAATATTATGCCGCCCAAAAATGCAAAGCCCAGATATTTGCCCGAAGCCTGACCAAGGTCGGCAAAAAAGCCTCGCCCTCCCGCGCCCATGCTGCCCATAGTCAGCGCCAGAACCAGCGTAAACAAAAGGACCCCGATGCAATAGTCCCAGTAAAAAAGCTGGAACTTCCATTCCTTGGAGGCCAGTTTTTGCGTGTTGGCCCACGAGCCCCAGCAAAGCATGGTAACAAAACACATTACTACCGCTAAAGGATACGATTCGATGGTAACCATTTCAGAAACCTCCTTTTTTCAAAAGTGCTGTGAATTCTTTTATTGCTCCATCTCGTGTATAAATTTGTCAATTTCCTCGACCGTCGGCATGGAAGGCTGCGCCCCCATCCTGGTCACGGAGACGGCTGCAACATTATTGGCGAACAACGCGGCCTCGGAAAGCGTTTGACCTTTAGCCAGCCCGACAGCGAGGCTGCCCGTAAACGCGTCCCCTGCCGCCGTACTGTCAATGGCTGTCACTTTCCTGGCTTCAACAAATTTCGTTCCCTCGTTACTCACCGTAAGATATCCGCTTGCCCCCATGGTCAATATGACGTTTTTGACTCCGCATTCGAGCAGCTTCTGCGCAGCTGCGTTTGCGCTGTTCCTGTCTTTTACTTCTATCCCCGTAAGAATCCGGGCTTCCGTTTCATTCGGCGTAAGCACGTCCACCATATTAAGAAGCTCCGGGCTGAGCTTTTGGGCCGGGGCAGGATCCAGAATAAAGGGCACGTTGTTATTGTTGGCCAACCCGGCAGCAAATTCGATTGTTTCTATCGGCACCTCTAATTGTGCGACCAGCGCGCCCGATAAAGCAATATCGGATTCTGCCTCTTTGACATCTTCCGGTGTCAGCTTGTGATTGGCGCCGGGAGCCACCACAATAACGTTATTACCGTCATCATCGACCATGATTAAAGCTACGCCCGATGGGGCCTCCTGTGTTTGAAGAACGTACTTTGTATTGACGCCTTCTTTCTTGAAGTTATTAAGCGATTGCAGCCCGAATATATCGTCACCCAATTTGGCTATAAAAAATACCTTGGCGCCCAATTTAGCCGCGGCCACGGCCTGGTTCGCGCCTTTGCCGCCGGGCACCATGATGAAATCTCCCCCCAGTATCGTTTCGCCTGTCACGGGTATCCTTTTCGACTTGACGACCAGGTCCATATTACTGCTGCCGACTACTGTAATTGTTGGTACGTCCTGTTTCATTTTATGTCCTCGCTCTAAGGTATTCTGTTCTCAGAATAAATTCGATGCATTCATTTTATTTTATCAGCCTGTCGACTAAAAAGTCTTCAAATGCGCTTAAGTCCTTCCATTCCGTGGCACAGTTAATCACCTTGGCATTTTTATCAATTCTCGTGTACCCATCGTCGGTGACGGTAATGCCCAGCTTTTCCATCCTGACCAGTTTTTCCGTCATACCCAGGTAAATACCCACCGTATCGAAAAGCGTCGTGCTTCGGGAATTGATCTGTTGGTTGACCCTTTTATTCAATTCTTCCTCGCTCAGGTCCTTGTTGCCGTCTCGTATGCCCTGTTTGTACCATGCGCGGTAGTTTTCAATCAATGCCTTTGCTAATGGTGTGTTTGTCTTAAGTACTTTCTGGTACTTGTCCCCTGTGAGATGGACTATCCCGCAGGTATCCAGAGGCGTAATGGTGATATCCCACGGTGCGGTGAACACACTTTGTGCCGCCTTGGGATAAGCTTTGACATTGTATTCGGCGCTTATATTTGAGCTGCCCCCGTATCCCTTGTAAATGCTGCCGTGCATCCCGAGGAATCTTGCCTTGTTCGCTATCTTCGGCTCACGCTCCAGGGCCGCGGCGATATTGGGCAGGGGACCGACGGCAATCACCGTCATTGGCTTTCGAGACTTCATTATAGTATCGACTATCGCCTGCACGCCGTCTTGATAAACCTTGCCGGTATAGGACGACAGTTTATAATCCTTTACCCACTCGCGCTGTCTGTGGTTGTTTTTGTTTTGTTGTACCCCTATGCCGACGGGTATATCGGTTCTTCCCGCAATCTCTAAAATCCTGGCGACGACTTTTGCCTTCTCCGGGGTGTTATTGACGGCCGTTGTTATCAGTTTAACGTCATACTCGGGCGATTGAAGAAGCATGGTAAGCGCCCACGTATCGTCAATGTCGTCGCAGATGTCCGTATCGAAAACAACGGGAATCTTCACGGACTGTGCGGCAGTCGACGTGTTGCTGGAAACCGCGCAGCTCAGGGTCACAAAAAACATTGCTGCAATCAAAAAAGAAACCAAACTTCTAAATTTTCCGGGTGAACCGAATCCGCTCGATTCTGCGTTTGCTAAAAGACTTGTCTTGTTCATAATGTCACCTCTCGAATTGAAATCTTCTGTTACGAAATTATTTGCAAATATAGTGTTATTTTCGCGTTTGTCGAAGCAATTTTTCGAAATCGAGACCGTTTTGTGTCTTTTTGGTTAAGAGTTGGAAAAGAAATTTCGTAAAAGATTGATTGGTTTGGCGCATAAAAAAACCGTCCTATTGCCATGATTGTCAAAATAGGACGGCGTTTGAGATTTTATAGGAGGCAGCCTTGCCGGCTTTTAATGTTCTTGTTCCTGGGCCTGCTTTTCGCCCTTTTCGCGTTGAATCGCCTCGTAAACTTCCATGCGGTGGACCGGTATCTCCTTCGGGGCCGTTATACCAAGACGTACCTTATCGCCTCGAACATCAACAATGGTAATCTCGACATTATCACCAATCATAATCGATTCATCTTTTTGTCTACTTAGAACCAACATTTCTAACTCCTTTTGTCGGCTGGTTTTATTATACTTTACGCAGAAATCTTATCGTCTGTTCGCTCTGCCGTCAAAAGCTGTTATATACTATTATTCCATAACGACTTAACCCAAAAGGGCGTCTAATTCCTGAATAAATCCTTTGGCGCATTTATATTTTCGGCTAATTCGGAGACCTAAAATAATCATTTTTTGATTTGTTTGGATAACAAAGGTCAATTGTCAGCCGTTTAAAGTGTAAGTACTTGGAATATATAGATTTACCCCAAAAGGGAAGACTTGAAAAAAAGATGGATTAAATCCCCCAATTACCCCGATTTAGCTTTATCCATGCTTTCGCCAATAAATATAGCGGACCGCCATCCAGTAGCCGGCAATAGAGCCCAAGGCGCCCAAAGCGACCATCTGCACAGGTAATATGGAAAGGGCCGAGTGAGAGAAAAAGACCGCGGGCCATTTAGAGTTAATATGCTGTAACACATCCTGCCTGCCGTAACTAATTACGGCAAAGGCAGTTACAAAGGCGCTTGCAATTGTTGGCCAGATATAGCTGACATTTAGAAATTTCTTGACCGCGAAAGCGACCAGACCAAACGAAATAAATACGCCATAAACGATCTGTTCGACAGACGGTTGGGCGACAACGGAACCTATTTTTACGTCTGGCAGGCGGATACCCTGAGCAAATGCGTTAATGAAAAGTGGGGTTATTACGACTGAGGCAACCAGGGCAATGATAATATTGATGTTGATTAATCCCCCGGATTTTGATTTTTCCTGGTTCTTTTCGGGTTTAGGCTCAGGCCTGGTCTTGATTTTTTGTGCCAACAGGACGCCGGCAAATCCGGCGGTGACGATAGCCAGCCAGAAAAGCGGTTCCCATCTGAGGGCGGCGAAGAGTTGGGCCTGGCTGGCTGCGGCTGTGTGTCTTATGAGATTAACCATACTGCCGGAGCGTATGCCCCAGATAGTTAATCCGGCCGGTACAGCTAAGATGCCGATTTCCCGCCCATAAGGCCAGGAGACAAAATAAGCGGCCAGGCCTGTCAAAAAAGCCAATATCGCAAGAAATAACGCGCCGAAGGCGGTCATACTTCCCCCAAGTAAAGACACAGTACCGAAAGGCTCGGGCGGCGCTGCCAAGGGCCAGAACAAGAGACCAATCAATACGACTCCGATGGCGGCCGAAGCGGCAATCCTTAATTTCATTGGCCAGGATAATTCCACAAGTAAGTTTCCTTAAATTGCAAAGGCGATAGACTACCATCAATGCAGGGCAAGGTCAATGAGGGTATTACAATTTTTATCATAGCAACGGTTCCCACACAATGGCCGGTGTGCGGATTGACCCGGCGGCAGGTTTTTTTTGCCTTTGTCCCGCCACACTGATGGCGGGCAAGCCCGCCGCGGGCGCGTCTGCGAGTTTGTATCCGGCTTCGCCAGAGGCTACGCCGGGACAAGTTCCGGCTTCGCCAGAGGCTACGCCGCGACAAGTTGGTGTTTTTTTCGGGGGCCGAAAATGCAGTTTTTTGTTACGGTGAAAATGGGGGTTCTGAGGATACCTTGGGCATAAATACCTATGGCATAAATACCTTGGGCATAAATTGCGCAGATTAACATGATTGAGAAATGAAATTTTTGAAATTTTAAAAAATGGGGGGAAATTCAGTTTTTTTCTGTTTCTTCTCAGGGGGATGTTCGGTATTAGTCTAAAAATAGATGTTGGTTGGCAGCATGGGTGGTATGGGTAAAAGGGGCAAGAATAAAATGGTGCAAAAACGTGCAGAAATGTATCGGAAAGTTGACAAAAGTAGTCAAAAAGCGCGCACTTTTTGTGCAAAATGTTGCAGAAATTTGACATTTTTGTATTTTAACATTATGTTAAACTGCGCAGGATAGGAAAGCGTTTCACAGAGTTCGTAGTTCATTGTTCGTTGTTCATAGATCGTAGCCATGCATCTGAAATCCGAAATACGACGCTCGAAATTCGAAACAAATTCAAATAATACAAATTCAAATGTTCAAAACACTGGCTTTTCTGCCAGAAAATGGGTTTTTCGCGGGCGACTCTCCGCTTGGTTATTGGTAAATGGTTATTGGTTACAGACTTAAGACTCCTGACTGCTCAATTTTACATTCCCCAGTTAGATAACGCTTCTAAATATAAAGGCATCTGGGTTCCTGTCTACTGGGTCCCTGCCTCAGACATGCAGGGATTCGGATTCGGGCAGGCCCCCCAATAAGGCGCGTAGGGGCAGGCAGCACGGAAAAGGATTGTGGGTTCTCTAAGCAACGCTATTCACAACGACTGGTTCTTCATTCCTACTCAAACGAAGCAGGTTAATATGGGTAACTGAATCTTTCTTCAAGGATTTAGAGCCAATTCACCGATTATTTTTCTGACCTAATGTCCTTAACTTTATAGCCTGGGGGAGGTTGAAATCTGAACAGCTCATCCGGTATAGAAGTATTTAAGTGAACTTCCAGAATCGTGTAAACCGACTTTTCCTTGAGGTTCAAACGACGGTCATATTTTGTCTCAGTGATATTACGTGGAAATCCTTGGGAATCGAAATTGCTGCACTCTCTGGTATATAGCGGATTATTTGATTCAGGAATACAGTATTCGAAGTAGTATATACGTGAGTAATCATCTCTGTCACATATCAGAACGATGACGTCTGAAACCCAGTTGGGATCCTTAATTTCGATACGAACTCGCGCATCAGGGGCGTTCGGATCGGGTTTCACCGCGAGCCGGAATCCGCCTACAAGAATTCCTTTCTCGGCAAGCTCTTGCATCCTGTTCGGATCCGGTATAAAGGCGGCACTGATGCCCTCACCCACCTTTACGCCTATGGTGGCCTTCAGTCGCAAAGAAATACCTGTGGGTAGATATGCAAATTGAGCAGGATCTCTTTTTGCCCAGCCCGATTTGTCCTCAATATTGGCGCTTTTTATCTTATGTGCATAATGAAAACTGTAAAAATTCTCACTATCACGCTTTCCAAAATTTACATAGGTATCCTCAAAAGGCATATTAGGCCCCAATTGTTTCCCCGGTTCAGCAGTGACAGAATCTGTACGCTGGTTGTTACCTGAAATCCTTATTCTTTTCTTTATTAAGCGCGGGAATTGCTGCCTCCTAACTCGCCAGTTAACATTAATCTCAATTGTTTTCTTGCGCCTTTCTTTCTCATAAGTCTTGAGGGACTCCTTGGTGAGGCCCATACGCTCATAATCTTCGTCAACAAATTTCTCGACTTCGCTTCGGATCTGTTCGACAGGCTTGGTGGGTGTTGTAATCTCCAGATATAGTGTAACGTCTATAC
>JAOUFU010000259.1 GCA_029858035.1 Phycisphaerae bacterium | reverse complement strand
ACCCCCACACGGGTTCGCGCTCGGCGTACTTCCCCAATAGCAGCCTGGTCAGATGCGTCGGTGGATTCAGTTTGGCCAATTCAGGGTCCTGGGCAAGACCCCGGCTCTGCCCCGCCCATCCGTCAAAATAGTACGCACCTACAGTCACCCGTGGATTTGTCTTTTCCTTTGTGCTTTTATCCAACGCGCTGGCTTCGATAGAAATAAGCAGAACAAAAGCCGCGAAGAGAAGCCCGGAAACGTACACCAAAGAACCGATATGCCCAAGTCTTTTCATAGATTCTCCTTTCATTGGGCCGCTTAAATCCAAAATCTTATCTACCAAAGTGCGCTCCATTTTCTTGTTAATTATGTTTCCTCTCAAGTTTGAAATCAAGCGCATTCTCATTATCTTTTTCCATAGCTCGTTGTATTCGGCCGGTATTCAGATTATACACTATCGACCAGACAGTGTTGTCCAGGGTTGACCTTCTCGTAGATCTTTCGGAAGACCACCCAGTCTGTGCCTGCCTTGGCGAAAAGGTCAAAGAAGTATGCCCCCTCATATCTCATCACGTAAAGCGGAAAGTCGTCCACTTTTTCCAGCGATGACAGCGTTTTCACCGGGCCATATAAGAGGATGGACAATCCCACCACTGCCAACAACAGCAGAACCAGCAGAATCCTTACTATGCGCCGGCGTTTCTTTTTCTTCTTTGCCTTCATTTTAATCACTTGACCGTCCTGACCTCGGTTCCTCTAAGCTAAGTGATGCCCCCCAGGGCAAATTGTTTTGTGTGATTTTCATCATAATAATATTCTCACCCTTCTTAAGGGTAATCGTAGCGCTGTCCTGGTCCGGCGTAAAAGGTCGTGCAATATTGTTCACATGCACCAATTTGCCGTTTACCCATACCTTGTTCCCGTCGTCACTGCCGATCCATAGCTTAACCTGCCGCTCCGCGGGCCATTGCAGTTTCGTTCGCAGGTATGCAACCCGCTGTTCACCACCGTTCAGGGCCTTTAATAAATCAAGATAAAAGGGCTGGCTCTCATCCGTGCCCGTGGACATCTTATGCCACTTTGCCCCTTTACCACCGTCGATTTCCGGCGCAAAAGGTATGTCAAATAGCGCGCTGTAGTTCTTGCCCTCCTGCATATAAGGCCCGGAAACCTCCCAGTCCGTAACATAATATTTCACCTTATTGATGCTCTGGAGTATTTGGCGGGCTTGCTGCGTTATCGACTCGCTAACATCAGCTTCGGTAATCTTTTCCAGCTCACCCTTGATTTGATGACCTTGAGTCGTGTAAATCTTCTCTGCAATCACACACCCCGCAAGCGCCGCCTCATTTTTCAATGACGTCTCGTCCAGCTTCGACATCGCCATCCGAAACGCCTCCAATGTATCGAGTTTAGCAAGGACGGAAAGCACTTTCTTTCTCTCAGAATCCCTGTCGGCCAATTCCATCGCCTGCTGATAGCGTTCCAGTTTCTGAGCAACAGGCAGCGAATCTGCATCAATCAAATCGATATAGCCCCGCAGCGCCAGTACACGATGTGTCCGGTTTGTCGTCGACCGAACGACCCCAAGCAAATCCCCGGCTGCCGCGATATTGGGCCACGAACTCAACGCTTTTATGGCCGCATAGCATATATCACTGCTATTGTCCCCAAGCCCACTGCGCAGAACCGGCAGCGCCAGGTCATGACCAAGCCCGCCCAGAGTCATCAGTAGGGCCACTCGCTGCTCATCGTTTCCGGCCTGATTCAGTTTCAATAGAATGTTTTCCGTACACTCTTTGTGCATCGAATTGCGACGCGCCACAGCCGACAGCGTCCTGCCTACCTCATCAGCCTGCTCAGGCTCAACAACAAAGATTAAATCAACTATCGCTGGAATTTCACGTTGACCGGCCAGGCTGCGCAGTGCTTTAAGCGCTTCATCTCGTACGGAACGGTCTCCGGTTCCTGCGGCTTTGACCAACGCAGCCGCGGCCTCCACAGCGTTTCGTTGGTGCAGCGCCCGGCATATTACAGCTTTACCTGCATTATCGCTATTGTCTAATCGCTTGACCAGAGTGCTATTGACGTTTTGGCCCGGTAAACCCGCCAGGCTTTCCAGTGCCGCATCTCGTTCTACGTCAACTCCTTGGGCGGCGTGCTTAACCAGCAGCGAAATAGTGGATTCGTCTCCGAGTTTGCCCAAAGCACGCAGGGCAGCGCACCGCACCGCAACGCTGTCGTTTTGACATGCATCTTTGATAATATTGACGGCCGCGCCGTCGTTACGCGCCGCAAGCGCGTTGATTAACAACACCTGTACCCCCGGCTGCAAACTGTCAAGACCGGCCGCAATCGTCTCAGCCGTATTCTTCTCAGCCGTATTCCTGACAATAACCACAGCCATACTGTAGAGATCTTTATTATCGCTTTTCAATGACCGGGCAACGAAGGGGACGGCTTCCTCGCCAGGGGCCGCCGCCAGACCTTTCAAAGCCGCCGCACGAACGTGTGTCGGTGAGGCAGAAGCAAAAACCGCCTTATATAATTCGGCCGCAGCACCCTTTTGGCCTTTTTCAATAAACCCTTCGGCGCATTCCAGGCACGCCTCCGCTATTACATCTTTCGCAGGATGCTCGCTGTCACCCAGGGCCTTTTTCAAAATACCGCCGGCCGACTCATTCCCAATGCGCCCGAGCGCCTTGACCGCCTCAATGGCGACTTGTTTATCAGCCGAGACCGTAAGTTTGCCCAAAGCCGTAACAGCCTCCGAACATCTTCGATTGCCTAACATATTGATTATCCCAAGCTTCGCCCGCCCGGCGGCTTTATCCAGCGCTGCCAAAAGGGCCTTGTCGACTTCAGGACTATCTATATGCGTCAGCACATAGAGCGCCATGTGGCCCATCTTCTCGTCTGTTAGATGTTTTGCTAATATCGGTATGTGCTCGGCAGTCGCAGTTAAGGCCAGTTGCCTACAGGCAAACTGCTTCGCATCATAGGCCGCGTCACTTTCGAGAATGAGCGCCAGACCTTCGTTGAGCTTCTTCCGCAAAGCCGCATCCGAATGTGAACGTACTGCCGTTTCGTGAAGAAAATCAAGCACTTCGCTGTTTTGGCCGAACTTGTGGGTCTTTAGTTTTTCTATCGCCTCCTCGACCGTCATCGCATCGGCCCAACTGCTTGCCAAAACAAAAAGAGCTGCAATGATTGTTACTGCTTTCCTGTATTTCATAACCAAACTCCATATTGAACAGCGGCCCTGCTGCTGCCTGTTTTCTCATATCGTGTAGGGACTTCGCATCTGGCGCCAAAGCATCCGGTCCGCTTCTGGATCGTTGTCAAACTTTTCATTCTCCGGGTCCCACCTCAACGGACGCTTGAGCCAATACGCAATGTTGCCCAGGTGACAAACGCTTATCGACCGATACCCAATATCGGCGTCACTGGCAGGACGCGTGCGATTGCGAACCGCGTTTAGAAAATCAATATGATGGTCAACGCTGACATGCAGGTGAATTTCATTCGGCCCGATTTTCTGTCGCAGCAGACTCTCAGGATTCGTCTTCAGGTAACCACGATTCACCTCGACCCACCCTTTTGTGCCCTCAAACTTGACACCGTTACAGGTACCGTTCCGTGTCATCGTCACGCCGTTTGGGTACTTGTACGTAAGGACCTGAAAATCTTTACCATCGGGAGGGATAATCTCAACAGGCCCGCTGTCTTCGAAACCCGTGCCCCACTGGGCAACGTCGAAATGGTGCGCCCCCCAGTTGGTCATCTCACCGCCTGAGTAATCACGCCAAGCCATCCACCCCAATACCTGCGGATGGAAGGGCCTCCACGGGGCCTGCCCAAGCCAGATATCATAATCCAGCCACTCGGGCGGTTCACCCTCTGCCGGCAGATTGCACACGCTGGGAGGCCCGCCCACATTGACTGTAACGTGTTTGAGATCACCGATGTATCCGTTACGCACCAGCTCGCACGCAAATCGAAATTCCCGTGCCGACCGCTGTTGCGTACCGGTTTGAAATATCCGCCCGTATCGCCTGAAGGCCCGCGCAAGCTCTCTGGCCTCATAGACCGTCAGCGAAATAGGCTTTTCACAATAGACATCTTTTCCCGCCTTGGCCGCGGCAATCGAAATCGGCGTATGCCATCGGTCACCGGTCGCGCAAATAATAATGTCAATATCCTCTCTCGCCAACAGCTCCTGATAATATTTATAAGGCCTGCAATCGTTGTTGCCGTATTCCTGGTCAACAATGGACTTCGCTCGATTGAGGTTGTTCTTGTTCACGTCACAGACCGCTACCACATGCACCCCGCGGGCCATGAATCCTCCTTTCGGGACCCAGTTGGTATTTGGCACATTCGGTCCGGCGCTTCGCCACCCCATCCCGGCCGTCCCCTGCCCGCCCAGACCGATGCACCCCATCACGAGACGCTCGCTGGCCGCCACCTTGCCCCCGCCGCCAAGTGCCGAAGAAGTAACTACGTACGGCATGGCGACAGATACCGCCGCTGACTTAAGAAACGACCGTCGCGTCATTACTTGTTTAAGCATTGAATTTCCTCCAATGAAACAATCCGTCCTGCTTAGGTTCGGTTTCTTTTGTTGCTGATATTTCTTGTACATATCACTTTATAACTTTCTTAAACCTTCTGATAGCCTATATTACCATACTTATAACGTAACTTCCATAGTGTTAGTTCCTTTTCGTATATGTATGTCGTTTGGATTGAGGCTCTCCATTGAATCAGGGCTGTTAATCTTGATTATACTGCTGATATGATGATCGGTTTTATCTGGAAAAAAGAAAAGCTTGTGGCTCCTGGTTCGAAATCCAGGCTGGCTGGAAGTCTCAATGTTTGACTGTGGCTTCTCAAGCTGGCAGTTCAACTCTCAACTGAATCCCAACCAAAAGTCGGATGGCGCCTCCAATTGCAATCTTATCGTCTTGTCCAGAGATGCAGCCAGCCAGCGTTTAACTTCTGTCGCCTCTCCTAAAAACGCGAAGATGTCCCGGTCTATTGATTCGTCCGTCTCTTCCTCTCTCCAGAAAACTCCGAGCGTATTTGAGATAGTCCTCAATCGGCCGCAAAGAGGGCTGAGTTTGAGATTTCGCGAATGGCAGGCATAAGGTCTCTCGGGATGCAGTCCACCGCCGATTGCCTTCAGTAGAGTAACAATACTTCCGGCAAAGTCCCAATTACAAGGCGTCAGCATATCTATAGCCATAGCCAGTGATATCATGGCTTCCTGGCCGTCCACCGTATCATGTATGATTGTCTCCCTGGTTTGCTGCAGAAATTCCGCTGCGTCTTTGTAATGTTCTCCCACAGGACGTGCGCCCGGCTCACCATAATCTCCGAGATCCAGGACCATCATATGATAAGGCCGGCTCGGATCCAAAGCTGCCCTAACCTTATCGACTATTCGCTCTACCTGCCATACCTTCAGAGGACTGGCTTCTCCAATATAGCTTAATAGCTTCTCTGCAGAGATGTCGCCGAACTCTGAATCTATGTCTTTGACTGCTGTATCCTCGCACCAGCGGGATAGTATCCGGTGACAATCCTCCAGTTCCTTTTTACGCTGTGGCGGTCTCTCATTTGATTCCGGGGGGTAGCGCCCGGAACCTATGGCCCTGACAATACGCTCCGCTTCTTTATCAGCCTCATGATAACACGATTCCAAGCCTGTGATAAGCCCCCTTATCTTGGTTATCTGCTCGCCCAGGGGCACTATAGCATCTTCCATCTTATCGATGACCAGAATCTCGCTGTCTGCTTCCTCAACGCAGTTCCGCCACCACGGCCTGCAGGCCCGCCCGTTTTTTTCTACTTCATCATTCATCTGATTAACACCTTATTTATTATATGGTTTCAGATGATATTTTGCACTTAAACATTATATCAAAAGCTACTTTATTCCCCAACACAGCCTTCTATATACTAAAAATCCATTACTCTCGGCTTAGCTCTATTACACAGACACTGAATTGCACTTGAGTGTGAATATTTAACTAATGAAATGCTCGCCCCTGTCGCATTTATGAAACAGACTGCGGAACAGCAGGACCGTGTTTGAAGCGAATATAATCGTCCAGAGGAAAACGCACAAATACAGCAATTTATCCGCTGTAAGGCCGGAGGGCTGATGGGCCGGCGGGTACACTTCTCCGTGCATCTCGGCGTAGGAGACATCCGGCCGGCGGATGTACATGATTAGAAATGGAAACACAATCGCAGAAATATTTATCAATAGTATTAATACCGTCCATACCTTGATACCTATTTCCGACATGATGGTACGTACAGCAAGTTTCTCATCGAGCTGCCTGGATTTGCATTTATGATAGAGAATACGGCCCAATAAATATGCGTTGGATGCGAAAATAACCAGACCTATCCCCCCGGCCCTTGCTATGATGGAAGCGAACACAAGCATATCTATCAGGATCGCTCCTCTTAAGTTCCAAAGCAAGGTCCTGACAGGCAGACAGGCAAACAGCAATATTGCGACATCTGTCACTAACGTAATTATTGTCCACCACTTGAAAATCCCCTCCGATGGTGAAAAATCACTTTGTCCCGGCGCATCCATATAATCACCTTTCTAAATGCTTCATATATGCAAAAAAGAGCAAGGGTCAGCAATACTGAATAGCCAAG
>JAOUFU010000257.1 GCA_029858035.1 Phycisphaerae bacterium | reverse complement strand
TGCATCAGTCACGTAGAAAATATGGAACGACCGGCCCTGTGAATGCAAACGTCGTCATAAGCCGATAAAGCTTATGCGACAAGGTGGTGCGTTACCACCAATAATCGCGGATTATCACCTTGCGGTAACAGAGCCGCATACAATTGAAAGGAGCCGGTCGTTATGGAAAATACTATAACATATGTAGCCATGGACACACACAAAAAAGAACACAAAGTTGCATTAAAATATCCTTGCCGGCAGAAGATTGTCAGACTGATCGTCAGGAATAGCTCTTCTGAAATTTCAAAAATGATCAGAAAGATCGTCAAAACATCGCCGGGAGAGGTTCGGTTTTGCTATGAGGCCGGCGTTTGCGGTTTTAACCTCAAACGCAGAATCGAATCATTAGGCTGCAAATGTGCAGTTATAGCACCGTCCCTGACACCTACAAAGCCTGGAGAACGAATCAAGACAGATCGCCGAGATGCTGTCAGATTACTTGAGATGTTCAAGGCCGGCCTGCTGACCGAGGTTCACGCGCCTGATCCGCAGCAGGAAGCCGCTCGTGAACTAACCCGTTTGCGTCAAACAGCCCGTCAAAATCTCATGAGAATTCGTCATCAGCTGCTAAAATTTCTTACCCGTCATGGTTACATTTATACCGAAGGCAATCACTGGACCGGCAAGCATCTTCGCTGGCTGCGGGGCCTTGAATTTGAAGAGCCTCTTCTGCAGGAGGTATTTGACAGCTATTTTACAGAGATGCAGCATTGCATGCAGCGTTTGGACTCTATGGATAAGCAAGTCGGACATCTCGCAGACAGTCAGGCATATAAGGAAATGGTTGGCCTTTTGAAATGTTTTCACGGTATCGATACACTTACTGCTATCTCGATCATCACCGAGGTATTTGATTTCGGACGTTTTTCGAGTCCTCGTGATCTGATGAGTTACCTTGGTCTGACACCTTCGGAATCGTCCAGCGGAGAAAAGCAGAAGAAGGGCCCGATTACAAAGACAGGCAATAAACGCGTCAGGCGTTTACTGTTAGAAGTCTCCTGGCATTATCGGCATCCGTATCATATCAGTAAAGTGTTGAAACAACGAAGAAAGAACCAGCCGCAATGGGCAATCGATATCGCAGACAGAGCCGGACGGCGGCTTCGTAAACGCTACTGGTATCTGATACATCGTGGCAAGATGCAATGCAAGGCGACCACTGCCGTTGCCAGAGAAATGGCAGGATTTATCTGGTCTGTTTTCAGAGAGTACCAGGCAAGGAATACGCATAAGGCGGCCTGATGGTTTGATTTAACATGATTTTTTCATCAGCCCTCCTCCGAAGTGGTAGTTATGATTGAAAGTAAGGATGACACAAACAGATGCAGGCACGATACTGAGTCATTTACGAGCACCCTATGCGATAGGCGGCGTTGCCACCGAACTCGCGATTGTAGAATGCAAGGCTCACGACGGAGAATATCAATGTCGGCTCTGTCCCTAAAGGATAATCCACGAATATCAGACTGATTCATCGTCGAAGCCGCCTGCATCTGCAAGTGTCGTTAAGAAAATGTAAAAAAATTCAAAAATAACCAAATATTATCGCTTGACAAGGGTCGTTCCATATCAGGGTGCAGGACATTGAATCTGATTATTTTTCTTAAAATGGCGTCCCATAGTTAAAAGTTGATATTTTTTCGGGCTCGATATAAGCAAAATCAGCATCTGTGGAGACATTTTGGAGAGTGTGCCAAGGTAAGCTGTTGTGAATCAGCTGGACAATCCAGCCTGGCCAAAGGTTAGCCACCGGGCCAGAACTGAACTTGATGTATATTAAGGTAACGAGATATGCAGAGCTCAAGGAAGGGCGAATGGTCAGCCATAACGAAAGTGAAGGTGTTGAGCCCCGAAATATGTCTAAATGTTGCATTGGGCCAGGAGGTTCTCTATTCTGAAGCCAGAATCGCTGCACACGATATAGGCGAGTGTGTCAGCGGCGTGCCGGGGTCGAAGTCCATAGCGGGCCATTCAACGGTTCACAACGGAACTTGGGAGAGCCATGCCGTTCTCGAACGAAGCCTCCAACAAGCTGAAGAAGCAAGGCGGAGGTATGGCGGTATGGCAGTCGGACCGGCTCATATTAGAGGAGTAGCCGGAGTAATGCCCGGTGGAGCGTGCAGCTCACTCGAAGGGGCCGGCAGTATGTTGGAGAGAGGAAAGGTGACGTAATGCCATACTCAGAGATGGATAACAGTACGTTAGCTCTTTTGCCTCTCATATCAGAACGTGCCCGAAAGGAACCCAAGTTACAGTTTACGAGCTTAGCTCATTTACTGAACAAGGAATTCCTTCGGGAATGCTACTTGGAACTTGGCCGAGACCGAGCAAGTGGCATTGATGGTGTAAGTTGGCAGGCCTATGGTGAAAACCTTGATGAGAACCTTGTCAATCTGGTCAAGCGGATGGAAGCAAAACGGTATAAACCGCAACCAGCTAAACGGGTTTATATTCCGAAAAATGAGCATGAGAAGCGTCCTCTGGGACTTCCCAGTTTGGAGGACAAAATCGTGCAAAAAGGAATATCCCGTATACTGGAAGCGGTTTATGAACAGGATTTTCTGGATTGCTCTTATGGCTTCCGGCCCAACCGGAGTTGCCATGATGCACTGCGAGCAGTAGACCAGACTATCATGAAGCGACCAGTAAGATATGTGATTGAGGCGGATATCAATGGTTTCTTTGATAACGTTTCACACGAATGGTTACTGAAGATGCTTGAAGTTCGTATTAAAGACCCGAGCTTTCTACTATTAATACGCCGTTTTCTAAAGGCGGGTTACATAGAAGAAGGCAAGTTGGTCAAGACAGAGCAGGGAACTCCACAAGGTGGGAATTTAAGCCCGATGTTAGCCAACATTTTCCTGCACTATGTGTTGGACTTGTGGTTTGAGAAACGAATCAAGCCACAAATGGCAGGGGAGGTCTATCTGATTCGCTATGCGGATGATTTTCTTATCATGGTGCAGAAGCAATCAGATGCCTGTATGACTAAGCAGGCCTTGAGAGACCGCTTTAAGAAATTCTCATTGACCCTCCATTCGGAAAAGACGCGGACAATCAGTTTTAGCCGCAAAGAACCAGAGAATGCCAAACGACAAGGGCGCAAGCCTAATACGTTTGAATTTCTGGGATTTACCCATTACTGGCATTGCAGCCTTGAAGGCGGCTGGTATATGTTTAGTCGCCGTACAAGTGCTAAACGATTTTGCAGGGCATGTCGGGCCATGAACGATTGGCTCAGGTCTGTACGGAATTGGTGCAAAACCAAGCTATGGTGGCAAATACTGACGTCTAAGATGCGTGGTCACTATCAATACTATGGTGTCAGTGGTAATAGCAAAATGTTAAAGGTTTTCTATTATCAAGTGATGCGAATGGTACATAAGTGGCTCAATCGACGCAGTCAGCGTAACCGATGGAATTGGGAGCGTTATCTCAATTACTTGAGAAACTATCCTCTTCCACTGCCGCATATTGTGCACAAATTTTATTGACCATCGACGGTGCTGTGAAGCATGCTGAAGAGCCGGATGTGGGAAATCCACAAGTCCGGTTCCGAGAGGGGCGTAAAGCTCTTTTACAAGGCTGAATATTGTGGCACTCCTCAATCGAAAGAGAGGAGAAACAGAGAATACAAAGTATGCCTAAATAATAGAGCTTTACGTCTACTCGACCAAGGTTTTAGCTAAGTTTTTTAACAATTTGCAACTCAGGAGAAGGGTATCTTGTGGTATAGTCTCTTACGTAAATGCTTCGGTCAATACACTTTGAGATCTGCCATAAAAATGAAAGGGCTGCAAGTTTAATTTCACAGCCCTTTAACATAGCATCAGTTTTAAAAGACTCACTATGGCGGCGGCGGTGGGGACATTATAGTCGTGAATCTCCAGACTACCCCTGTGATTGTGCCATAGGCGCCAACCTCATCGATACGCCAATAGTACGTTGTGGAGTAATCCATCGTGCCGGGTACATATATTGTATCAGGCTGGTTGCGTATGAACGGCGGCGGATTGCTCGTCCCGAAGTACACATCATGCGATGTGGCATCGGGATCGGCCGTCCAGCTTAAGACCGGAGTTCTACTGACTCCTACCTGACCGTCGTATGGATTCGGATTCGTCGCAGAATGGGAGGGAATGTGTATCAGATAAGGTCTGCCTCCGCGGACGCACATGTCCAGACTATAAACTTTGTCTTGGCAGGTCATATATAGTGTTCTACCGTTCGGCCCGCCGAAGGTAACATTAGAGACTGACTGTGGAACAGAAATGAACTCCAGCAGTTCACCTTGTGGGGAGACAATCCAAATCCCACCCAAACCGCTGAAGTATAAATTGCCCAGCTCATCAATGGTCATACCATCAGGGACATTGCCGGGATTTGGCGGACTTGTCGGTTTGAAGAACACAGAGCCGGCGTCAAGTGTGCCGTCGGTATTAATGTTGAAAACCCACCATTGTTCTCTGCTGGGATTACTGCTGTTGCTGCTTTCGGCAACATATAGTTTAGTTCCGTTGTGGGAAGCAATAACGCCGTTTGGCTGATATAGGCCGTTTTTCACCAGTGTTACCGTACCGTCGGTTTCGAGCAGATATACTCCCTGGCTGCTGGGGCCAGCGCCCCAGTCGGGAGTGGTGAAGTAAATATTTCCATTAGCCAGCTGGCAGAGGTCATTGGGTTTTTTTGAAAATCCGTCCGACGAATCAGCTAATATCTGAGAATCGCCTGGACCGCTGGGGTCGATGCGATGACTCGATATCTGCCTTGGACTTTCATCGGCAGTTAGCAGTCGGCCATCCAGAGACAGGAACGTCCCGTTTGTTTGAGGTGAGTTGTTCATCCAGACTGTTACGCTGCCGGGCGAGTCGAGCCGTAAGATTTGATATATTCCGGTTCTTCTCGAAAAAAAAAGCTTATTGCTGGCCGGATCCCATGTAGGTCCCTCGAAGAAGATGCCGGATGCAGAGTAGACTTCCTGCAGCGTTGCTCCAGGCTGAACTAAGCAGGTGACAAGGACGTTTAGCCAGTCGTCGCAGAATACTGCCAGGTCGAGTTCATCGATTATACCGTCGCTGGGCGTCGATATATCACAGGCAACATTCCAGTTGTCATCGCCAGGCTGACTGCCCCACGCAGCGGCGAAAACGGCAAAATCTTTAAAGTCCACAACCCCATCTCTATAAACATCTCCGACTACGCCCGGTTCGGTTACCAGTTCGATACCTGTTCCGTTAACCGGGTCAAGGTTTCGGCTGTACTGTTTATCGGTTGCATTGTTCCAGTGCTCATGCACACCCAGACTTTTTGTAAGACCGCCATCGTGATTGGGGTCATAATTTGTCCCAGAACAGGGGTCAGAGATAAGAGCCGCCTCGTGCAAATAATCTTCTGCCCCGGACTTCTGCGGGTATCCGTTAATGTTAGATGGACTGTCATCCCATTCATTGTCCATAAAATCGAGGGCCACCGAATCGGCTGCAACGGGGTCCTGCGACAGGAAGATACTGCTCGGCCAGTCGCCGTTGAATGGGGCCATGTCCCATCTGATTGGGTGAGAATCCCAGCTTCGACCAGAGTAGAGGCCATCAATCAGGGTCAGCATGGTTTTGCCTCCGAGTTTTGGATGCCCCAACAAGTCAACAATCGCCCTGTAGTGCCCCATTCCGGGTGTTTCGGTTGCCCTTGTATAGTGCATATTATAATAACCGGAGGCGTTTGGAACTCTCATCAAAGAGCCGAAATGGTTTTTGCCGGAGAGTGTTATTCCGCCGTCGTTATGGCTTTTAAGAACCGGGAAGTTTATAAAGTAATCTGATTGAGCAAAATGTGTCGGGATATAGTCCTGAGTCTTGCCTTCCACGCGAGAAGTAATTGGATCGCTCCAGTAGAAGGGAGCGTTGTAGTCGAGCGAAACTTGCGTTCTGCCGGTGAGTGGGTAACCACTTTTTGATAAATAGACCACGCCGGGACATTCTGCATAAACCATGTTGTACCAGTGATTGGGCATAATCATCAAAGGGTCGCCTATGCTTATATCATCGGGGCTGACGCCTGCGGCGTCGATTAGCTGTTTGAGAAGGGCTATCGCGAGCTGAGGCGAGTTATCTATTTGGTCGAGAAGGAAAGTAAATAGGCTGGCAGGTTTCTCCCCATTAGAGGGATTGGAATACATCAATACGAAATTCACTTTTATTGCGATTTTTTCACCAGGTGTGTAACCAACATAACCTCTACCCATCTGCTGGTTGAAGTTTTTAAATATGGCGTCCCACGCTTCAGCGTCGTTGCTTCTGCCGGTCAAAGCCCGAAGCGCTTTCGAGAGCATTTCATTAACGACCGTCTGGTCAGTGCAGACGTTCTCATGCCAGAACGGGCCGGTCGTGTCGCCGTCCGAGCCAGGCCAGCTTGTAGCATTGGCATCGTGTATCCAGGCGACACGTCCCGGGAAAATTCCCTTCGCTTTACCTAACGGACTATTGGCAACGATTGGCTCGTGGGCATAAGCTATTTTCTGTTCTGTGCTGCTCATAGCGGCCCAGATAAAACCGATACTGAGGGCGATCCAAGTAGCTGCCAGAACATAGCGTGCCTTCGCAAATGAGCATTTTGCCTTGTGGTAAGCTGC
>JAOUFU010000258.1 GCA_029858035.1 Phycisphaerae bacterium | reverse complement strand
TCCCACCGTTGGGGCATACAAGCCTTCTCGAGATGTGATTGATCGGCGCATCGTCAAAAGCTTGCGAGACAGGACCGGCACCTATCGCGTCAACACTTCCGGCCCATGGCCCGACCTTGCCGCCGGCGCACCGGCGCCTCCCACTGATTCCGACCACGATGGCATGCCCGATGCCTGGGAGCGGGCACGAGGACTGAACCCGGAGAGTGCCGATGACGCAAACGGTGATCCGGAGGGCGATGGTTATACTAACGTCGAGGAGTATCTGAGCGAACTGGCCGGAGATCCCATGCGCGAGTAGGTGGATTAGTCGATAGTTTTCATTATCGAATTGAGGGCTGTTCGGTTAGTTGCAGTCTGCTTCTACTACTTCTCTGGGTAACAGCAGTTCCCCTGCATTAGAGGCCAAGCATGGGGGGACGGTCATCAGCCGTTTGGTACCGGTGCATTGGTGAAACTTCCACAGTTTGCCGTCCCGGCCTTCGGGGACCTTGATTCGGTAATAGTCCGGCTTCTTAGCTCTGAATGTGAAAGCCACGTTACCGGTTGGGTCCAGCAAGGTGCCTGAACCGTCAGCAAAGAGGCCGACAATCTTTGTTTTTTTCGGGACATAGAAGTACAGATTCCATGAGCCGGATAAACCCGCCGGCTCAACAAGAGATGAGATGATGGTCATGTGTGTGCCCGGTTTCCAGGCGACTGTCGTCATATCGTCTCCATCGCTTACGGTAATTTTGTGCAGGCCGGTGTGCTGTGTATGGAGTTTTATCAAGCGCCGGACTCCATCCGGGGGACTTTCGGCATGGGAGAGGCTCACCTGGTTCTGTGGAGTATCGGAGTCTTTGCTGACTTTCCACAAATCGACCTTGACGTTGCCGCGGTTGCGATAGTGAGCAATCAAACCGCCGGTGATTTTCAGTTCGATTGTGGCCGGGGCCCGCTCGATCCACGTGTAGAATGTCTGTATGCCGCGGCCTGTGACGCTGTTGGAGTCGCCGGTGATTTTGGTCAGATTCAGCCTGCCTGCTGGGATGAAATCTTTGCTGAAATGTACTTGTTCGAAATCACGCAAAGTGTGGCCGGCGATACCCCGGCGAAGATAGTCCGCAAGCTCCAAATCGGCGTAAGGGACGCTGGACTTCCAGGGATTCTTTTCTTCGGGGACAGAGAACACAGCGTCTTCGGGGATATTAACGTTGCTGTCGCGAGTGACAAGGTCTCTATAAAGGGCCTTGGTGTGGACCATCATAGTCTTACGCATACGGTAACCGTGACGAACCAGATTTTCAAAGGCAGCCTGGCGGTCTTGGCCGGTGGAGCCGGAGTATTTCTGGTACAATTCAACGTAGCGGGTGTACAGAATTAAATGGTTGATTCTTTCCCGAATCTGTGGAGTATCGGCCAGCTGCCGGGCCTTTTGGAGCTGACGATACATTCTACCTATCAGGTCGTCGGAAAGGAGAGGATTATTGGCGCCGTTTATCAGGTCATAAAATTGTGTCATCGGCTTTTTGGCGGGGCCGAAGGCGTTCGTCAGGAAATCGTCGACAATCAGGTCGACATTTTCAGCCTCATCGAGATCCCATAGTATTCGGGATGCAACATAATAGCCCAAACCGTTGGCGCCCCAATTGTCGCTGGATTCAGCGGACAGGAACCGAGCACCCTTTGCATGAAATTCGGGGACAGTGCGCTTCAAATAGTCGAGGTCTGATCCCCGCGCTTGTCCTGGAAGGTCGTGGTCCCATGGAAAAACAGCGTAATATTCCCTCATGCCGATAGTGGCCCCCTGTTTCGACCAGCCGGCTATTAGCTCATCGAGGGTATAGCCTCCCTTAATGAATGCAGTTGCAACGCTAATGATTACATTTGGATGGACACGAATTGACGGCGGCGGAGAATGATAGTTGTACGCATACATACCTACATATTTATTCTCGAATTTGCTCTTAACGGCTTCGGCAACCTGATTGGCCAAGGTCAGGGCCCTGTTGCTGATGCTGCCCAATGCGGCACACTTATCGCATTGGCACCAATTCCCGCCGTCGCTGGGATCCATCGATATGCTGTCACGGTCGGGATCATCCTCAAAATATTTTATCGCGTGGTTGACGACCAATTGTCGCAGATCGGGATTGCTGATACATAACTTGGAGGATTTGCGCTCGCCGTCAAGCAGGCCCAAGAATTGGGGATTGTCGTCAAACGCAGCTTTGTTCTGCCTGATTATTGATTCATAGGCATGTGATATATTGAGTACGAAACCGGAGGCAGTTCGATTTCTTTGACACCATTTTGCATAGGGCCGGGCGTTGTAGTCCCAGGTGCCAAAGCCATACCAAATGCGGCGATTAAGATAATCCGGGCGTTCTGTTTTGTCGATTGCAATTTCTATGGTTTCTTTGCGGGGGATTATTTCCCATGTCCTTCCCGGAAAGTACTGCCTGTAGCCGAGGTGATAGAGCAGGTCCCAGACAGCGTGCTCGACAGCCAGTTCGGTTGCACCAATTATATATAATCCATCTTTATGCGATTTGAGAATATACGCCTCGCGATCCGCTATGTTTTTGACCTCAAGGGCCTCTGCAAGATTGAGCGAGGGAAAATCAGCCGGCAAACCTACGGCTATTCCTTTTCTTCCGTCACCGGCGCGTGTCGTAAATTCGGCCCCGCTGATCCTGTTCAAATAATTCGCGAGATCGGCAGCAGCATTGCGTACCCGAACAGTGGCGTCTTCCGCGAGGACTACGGGTACAGAGGCCTTTGCCGCCCCGGCAAGCTCTACGCGGGTCAAGGCCATGGCATAATCACCCGAGCCCATGAGTAGAGAACAGAGGACAGTGACAAACCAGGCCCTGAGACCGAAGCCGGGAGCGGAAGATCCTGATGCTATTTGTTCCTGTGACACTTCATACCTTTCTACATCTCATCTCCGGCTGCCGATTACTAAACGCTGCGCAAAATTGCGACGAGGTTAAGAGCAATCCTTTTTTCTACAAAAGGCCATCCTTCGATTACACTCAGGACAGGTTTTGCGCGGGAGAGGCTTTTTAGCCTTTTGGGTTTCGTTCATTTGACCTCGAGGTATGGCTGTAATCCGGGCATCCAAATCAACTCGTCTAACCTTTCGGGAGTGACGCAATCGACGTGGCCATCCACAAATGCGATGATATAACATTTGCGTTTTTGTGTGCCTTCGGGCAGCAGCTCGAGTCCACCAGCGGGCGGACTGTTGAAACGCGATTCGAAGATGAGGACAGTTTGTGCCGGCTGTTTAATATCGCGAAGTTTCCAGTCTTTCAAGTGTATGTTCATTGCCCACACCCGGCCGGCTTCGGGGGCAAAAGGTGAAGTGAGGATTCTCTCATTGCCAATATAAGGTTTGAGAACATCGGGCCAATTTTCGGCAGGTGGGAAACGTCCATCATTTTCGTCGCAGTACAAAGCCATTGTCAGGCATAACTGCTTTGCGTTATTCATGGACACAATTTTCATTCCCTGTGATCGTGCGCTGTCAAATGAGGGTATAAAAATGGCCATAAAGATGGCCATGAATGGTATGAGGACAATGGCAATGGCGGAAGTGACAATGCCAGCTATGGCAAGGCCCTTGCCCTTTAGCTGTTCGGCCCTTTTGTTAATTGCGCATAGGCCAACAATGCCGAGAATCAAACCAATGATTGCAGACAGTCCACAAGTTAAGATACCACAAATGCCCAGAACCAGACTGGCTATAGCCATGCCGGAGGTTTTGGCAGAGGGTAACGGTTGAGCTGATGAATTGACATTATCCATTTTAGAATCTCCTTACAAATGAATAAAAGTCTTAATAACACAGGGTGGACTATCCAGCCTGCGCACTTATGATTGTAAGAACAAAGCATATCACTGTCAATATTACATATCAAGGCCGTGTATTATAGCTTTTTCCAAAAGGTCGTTTCTTCGTGGGTGCGGTATTGGTCGATAATACCTTAATCTCCGGCAGCCGGCCTGGCCTTGCTGTCTAAAAGGAGTATGTTTGCGGGAGCTTTCCAAACGCGACACAAAGGTTTTTCCGTGCGAAACCATCCTTTTTTATCCAATCGTGCCTGGATGGAATAAAGGCATTGTTCCGTATCTGCATGGCGATATTCATAAAGGGATACTGCGCTTGAATTCTCCTTGCCGGTATCGGTTGGCGGCAAAGCATAGAAAAGCGGCCTGGCAGAAGGATTAGGACTCTTAACGGTCAAGGAAGGCGTCTGCCTGTTTTTGCCGGTTATCTTGTGAACATAGACGCCAACCAGTCCCTCGTAAGCTCTGGCAGGCTCGATTGCATAAAACGGTATTGATTCTACGAAGTCCCACTTTCGTCCCTTTTCCACGCCGTCGCGCAGTAGATAGTCCCTTCGGTCCTGCTTGTCCCGTATCTGATAGACCGCCACCGGCAGGGCAAGACGTGGGTCATCAACATTTAATCGATACATGATTTGATTGTAGTCATAACGCGGCGTAGCGTTCTCGGCAGAACCTGAAAATGTGAACGAATACGTACCCTCGAAAAATAGAATGCGTCCGCCGTCCTGGTCAAAAAGGGGGTGTTGCTTCGGATTGTAGAAGGAGTATTTGTTATGTGTTGCAATCTTGGTGGTATAGGCCCATGGCCCGACTGGTGTGTCGGCCTCGGCATACCAGACCTCACCCAGAAAAGAGGTTTCGCCGAACTGCTGCACAAAGATAGCGCCCCATCGCTGTCGGTAGGCGTTGAAATAGACGGTCCCGCCGTGGGGAGTGATTTTTTTGCCCGACTTTATGTCGTACAGATGCACGTTCTCCTTTTCTTGTTTCAGGGCCTTGATGATGGTGGTTTTTGCAGATGCGTCGTTGCCTGTCAGCTGGGCAAAGGGAATCCATCGGTAGGGCGTCTCTGATTTGCCAAGGTCCAGCCTCTGTGCGCGCCGGCCGATGGACTTTTTCGGTTCAAGGGCGGTCAACACCTCGTAATGGTTTGGGTCGATGACGTCATCCCACTCAGCCCTGACACGCATACGGACCGTGAGGGGGAAAGGTATGGCAAAGTAGTAGTATTTCCGGCCCTCCACGTCCACGCTAAAAGCGTGACCGGAAGCCGGGAAAGGCAGGAAATCTATGCCGCCCGAACGCACCAGCGGCTCGAACAACTGTGTCGCATCGTTGAAAACCACAAGTCCATGTTCGTATGCTTCTCCGAGACTCTTCATTCGTGCGAATCTGGCGACCATCCGCTCCCTGCCTTGTTTGTCACTGACGGTAAGCAATCCGTCAAGCCAGACCATACCCGGCTCCTTCAAAGGCGAGACCGGCCGGCTAAACCCGTCCTCAGCGATGTAGTATTCGAGATCGACTCCTATCGCGGGGTCCAGCCCTCCATGTCCCGGTAAATCAGATACGGCCCCGGCCGTGGCAAAGTGCCCGAGTGGATATGACGGCCTTCCGGTGTCACCCCACATCCAGAACAGCCGGCCACGGTAGAGGCACGTGTATACCGAATCCTGTCCGGTTACCTGTCCATTGAGAACGGGGTTTTTCAGCGGGACCGGATGCCCGGTCAGGACGCTGTCACGATAAATCCCCTGGCCCGTAACGCGGTAAAGGCGTTCAGCTATATTGATGCGGTCGATTTCGATGACGGCACTTCCACCCGGCGAAATCTTCAGCCTTGTTCCGCGCATGCCGAATCCATCTTTCGGGAATTCATAACCGTGGCTTTCAATAAAGAAGAAGACCTCCATATCCATCAAGCCCGGTTCATAAAAAGCGACAATTCCATGGCTGTCCGTAAAGTATCTTATGTTGTTGGTGGTTCGTAATTCAACCAAAGGCACACCCCGTCCGGTTTGTCGGTCCACAACCTGAATCTTGAAGTATTTACACGAAGAATCTTTGTTTGTCACAGGTTGCTGTACAGAGGAAATAACCGAGCAGGGGCAAATAAGGACCGGCAGAATTACCATCAAGATAATCCGTAGATGGTTTTGAATCATTGCTTTCATTTCCGTGCCTCCCTTCTGTGGTTTCTAAAGTTGTCTCAAATACGTTTTTGTTTGGTTAATGTCACAGCAATCTTTCATTACAGCGAACTTTTATGGAAAAGTATAAGGGATTCAATAATGAATAGAAAGCAGGAAAACAGCAGCGTGTATCCTGTATAAAAACAACGAATGGACACGCGACCATCAAAACAGAAGTATTGATGTGTAATGACCGTTGTTGAGCGCGATGCTCAGCCGTTTAGAAAAACAGCGATTCGCCCGTTGGTGAGCGAATCGCCGGTATTGTTATATGAGCGGAAACGTGTATGAAAATTCTTGTTTATATTGTTGATTAGTAGCGACGTCCGCCGCCACCGCCACCGCCGCCGCCACGACCGCCACCACGACCGCCAAAACCACCACCACCTCCTCGTCTGCGTCCGCCACCTCCGCCACCACGGTCGGTTTTCGGACGAGCCTCGTTAACGTTAATGGTACGGCCCTTCAAATCTTTCTCGTTCATTTCCGTGATTGCGTTTTGGGCTTCATTCTTTGAGGGCATTTCGACAAATCCAAAACCTCTTGACTCACCACTGAACTTATCTTTTATGATAGTGGCGGTGGTGACCTGGCCAAATGCTTCGAAGGCCTCGCGCAAGTCGTCTTCGGTTACCTCACGT
>JAOUFU010000256.1 GCA_029858035.1 Phycisphaerae bacterium | reverse complement strand
ACATTCGCCAACATAAAAGACCTTACCGTCGACCATTTGCAGGTGTACATCCCGGAGCAAGTGTACGCCAAATTCCCGCGGTCGGCGCTGTCACTGCACAATGTCGAGTCCGCTGATCTAAGTCATATAAAGCGGGTATCTGACGCCCCCGGCAAAGGGGCCGCCGTTGTGGTCATGGAGGATTGCCGCGATGGATTTCTATCGGGCTGTAAGGCACTGGCTGGGACAGACGTGTTTTTAAGTGTAAGCGGAGAAAAGACTAAAAACATCTCGCTGGCAGCCAACGACCTAAAACAAGCCGGGACCGCCGTGAAAGTAGCCTCCGATGTTACGAAAACAGAGGTGAACTGGTAATCCGAACCAGGCCAGCCACATAAGCGTTCATGCTTCACGAGATACGATTTTTAAAAAGGTTCGGGCTCCAGACCCCTAAGAGTCTGAAGCCCTGTTTCCCGGTTAACCGCATTCCGCCGAACGCCAAAAACGCTCAACGGCTCTCCCCAGAAAATATTAACCATCAATTTTCAATAATCAATAATCATTTAATCGAGTCGCACGCGACGAGTTTATACCTCTGTCGGCACAACGAAAGGCTCACGGTAACGCCGCGTAATTAGCTGGTTGGCTCTCCGATTATCCACGAACCGCTCCTTCTCAGGGTCAAATGTCAGCATCGGCCCAAGATTGTACGTGCTCTTCGACAAGTCAAGGCCGAGTGTGCCTTTCACTGTCTCTTTGATTGTCTCCCATGATTTAGCTACTTCCTCGTGCTTCCCGAGTACATCGGGTTTAGTCGAGCCGGATACCTGCTCACCGAGTCTGTAAGAGATATTACCTAAGTGGCAGCACGCGGCGGATAGGTGCGCCTTTGTGATATCAGCGTGAAGTTCATTGCGCTTCCGGCTGCGCACGCAGTGGATAAAGTTCTCGAAGATTTTACCTGGTCCCATCTCAACATCAACATCTACAAGGCTTTCACTCTTGTCAGAACCCTTCGGATAGAACTTACCGCCCTTGATTACGCCTTCCTCAAGGTAGAACTCGTTTTCGACTTTTTTCGGATACTTCTTACCGTCCACACCCGCCCTGTCGACCAAACCGATTACCTCGAACACAAGCAGCGGTCCGTCGAAGTCCATCACCGTCAATTGACAATTTGGAGTCTGGGCCTGGTCGGTATAAGGCGGATGACCTTCTGTAGAGTTCACCCATCTACCGCCCATACTGATTACGCTCCTGGGCAGTGTCCCGCCGGGGATGGCCCAACGCGCGATGTCCATCTGATGCACGCCCTGGTTGCCGATTTCTCCATTCCCGAAGTCCCAGAACCAGTGCCAGTTATAATGGACTATGTTCTCGTGGTAAGGCTGCTCAGGTGCCGGCCCAAGCCATATATTGAAGTCCAGGTGTTCAGGAGGCTCCTTGTGCGGCATAAAACCGATACTCCATCGTCCTCGTCCGTTCTTGGAGGCCCAAGCCTTGGATACTAACAGCTTGCCGTACTTACCGCTGGCGATAGCGGCAACCTGCTTGGCCCAGCTGCGGTTATCCCGGCCCTGCGTACCGTGCTGCACTATCCGCTTATACTTCTCGGCCGCTTCAACGCACTTGCGACCCTCGAAGATATTATGGCTGCACGGCTTCTCAACATAAACGTCCTTGCCCGCCTGGCACGCCCAAATCGTCGCCAGTGAATGCCAGTGGTTCGTCGTCGCGATGGATATCGCGTCGATGTTCTTATTATCCAGCAGCTTGCGAATATCCTGGTATGTCTCCACCGGTGTATTACGGTCTTTGAATCTCTTGGCTTTGCCTTCAAGCACCTTCCTGTCAACATCGCACAGCCCCGCTAAACGCACCCCCTCCATACCATCGAATGCGCCAATATGCGACCCGCCTCGACCGTTAATTCCCACCACGGCCACCCGAATGGCGTCGTTCGCCCCTTGCACCCGCGCAAACGGAGCCACCGTCAGGCCGGCACCAACGGCGACAGTACGTTTCATAAAGTTTCGGCGTGTAATACGTTTCATTGCTGACCTCCTACTTAATCTTTTAATTGAAAATCCGGCCCGACGAAAGGCCATCATAAATTAGACAACCGAATCGCAAAAAGCATAGCATAAACCGGGCAAAAAAGCAACCACAGAATCCAAAAAAGAATAATTGGGTTTGTTTGGGTTTGAATTGGGTTTGTATTGGCGTTTTATTGGCTAAAATTGGGTTTGTTTGGGTTTGAATTGGGTTTGTTTTGGGTTTGTTTTTCCCAATTGACCAAGTGTCCAATTGTTCATAATCGGCTGTTATTAAAGAGTTTACGCTCATTTGACTTTTTCTGAAATTGGGTTTGTTTTGCATAAAAAGGTGAATTTGTAGAGATCTCTCTACAAGTGTAGAGATGCCAAGGCCGGCAAAATACGAAAAACGAAGCACGAAATCCGAAACAATATTAAAATATAAATGACATAAATTCAAAACATTGCCTTTCTTACCAAATAAGGGCTTATGACTTGTATCTGCTGATACGAAGGCTCGGGCGACTTGCCCCCCATCTTCTGCCATTTCTATGGTGATTGTAATTATACCAAACTCGGCCGGAATGTTCAATGTAAATCGAACTTTTTTAATAAACAGATGAAAAAAAGGTGCTTTTTTTGCCATACCCGCAAAGGCGGGGAGATGTTGTAGAGGAGTTTGGGGAGGGCAAGTAGATCAATGCTTGACAATCTCTACAACGCTCAATCGGAAGCCAGGCAAAAGATGAAATCGATCTTAGCGAGCCACACGGAATCCAATATAGTCGCTGTCACCTGGGCCGACACCGCCACTACCGGGAGGAAGATACCAACCTCGATAGGCACAACGCACACTGGAAGGGCCATCGTCCCAGCAACCGCCTCTAACAAAATGATAGCCCTTGTGCTCGAATGGTTTAGGATTGCCTGGGAATGATTTAGCCGTATCAGCGACCCACTCATAGGCATTGCCTACCATGTCCATACAGCCATAGGGGCTGGCTCCCTTGGGATAACTGCCCACCGGAGCACTCCGGTTGACTTTGTAGCCACCTCCTGCGGGATTATGGTCTTCGGGATTGTTACAGTATTCCGGTTCCCATGTGTCTCCCCACGGCCAGGTATTGGCATGTCGTTTCGCCGGATCCCATCTCGCGGCTTTCTCCCACTCGGCCTCAGTCGGCAATCTTGCGCCCGCCCACTTGCAGTAGGCCTCTGCTTCGTAGTATGTCACACCTACAACAGGGTGGTCATCCGTTTGAATAAAGACGGGATGATCGTACCCATGTCCGAACCATTGCTGTTCGGGTTCCCAATGCTCCGGGTAATTGCGTTTTTGTTCTTTATTTGGCCTGACGGTCTTGCTGACTCTGCCGTTCATGCCTGCATAAACAATTACATCACTTTTTTTCCATTTCCAACCTTCGGCAGACCAGTAGTTCGGGTCGTCATAACCGCCGGCCTCAATGAACCTGCGATACCGACCACGTGTTACCTCATACTTGCCTATCTGGTAAGTTGGAAGATAGACAGAGTGCCGGGGAAATTCTTCAGGACCGCCGAATCCTTCGTGACCGTTGTTGCCCATCAAGAAGCTGCCAGCAGGAATGGTCGCCATTTCTCCAAGACGATCATGGGATGTGACTGTTTCCATTTCTGCATTCCGGACCACAATTCCTCCATCACAACCGGCCAGACTCAGATATCCAGCCAGCAAGATCAAACCAATCGATACTCTCCACATTGCATACTGCTCCATAAACTGCGTCGGTCCGTGATCCATCTCCAAAGATTGGAGAATTAAGGTTTAAAGGCAATTGCTAATATATATCACGATTTGTTGCACAGAGCAAGAATCGTGGAGGTGTTTGTGGGGGTGAGATTGCTATATTGCTTAAGCTCGATAGGTGAATGTTGGACTGAGTTTGAAGTTGGGGGTAAGGAATCAGTCTACTGGACTTATACCGTTGGTCTTAGAAGAATCCGGCTTTTTGCTCATGCTATTTGCCCTTTTGGAATGGCCCAAGATATTGCTAATTAGGTTCCTGTTTGTCAATCTCTCTCAGCTTTCTCTCAATTGCAGAGTCCACGTAGCCCCTCAAATACCTCACCCACCAGACAATTGCAGAAGCCGTCATAGTCAATAGCGCTAAGAATTGAAGAATCCACGTCACATTGCTTCCTGTTCCGGTCGTGGCTGAGTAGATGATGGCCATCAGTCCAAACACTAACACAAAGCTGGCAACTACGGCGGCTATCAGTGTCTTTGTAAGTTTGTCCATAACTTTTCTCTCTTTCTTGTCCTTACCGTGTCACTTTCCGGTTTCAGGAAAACCCTGTCGGATCTGCAAGCCTGCCTTCAATTGCGATCGCGACTATACCGCTCTATGATACTCATGCTCCATCGTACTGTCCACAAATACTTCTGCTCAGAGTAACAGCCGGTCTTAGCAATTTTCCCTACATCAGTCACAATATGGCGGTTCCCAGTAAGGTGCAGATACATCTACGACAATATCACCGTCAGAGCCATATCCTTTCTGCTCAAGCATCCACTGTCTGTACTTCTTCGGATCCTGGTATACTTCGTCGCTTACGCTCGCAGGTCTAAACAGTACCCTTACCTTTAAGACATGCCCCTGAGGCCCATCGGCCGGTTGATCCTTTAGAACGTATCTCTGGGCTCCAAAGGGACTGGATATTCCGCCGTCACGATGATACACCTTCTCCAGTTCTCGTCTGGTTTTGCCAACGTGTAAAAGGTGTTTTCCGTGTTCTGCACTGACTTCACGAATCATCTTTCTCTGCCCGAATTCCCAGAGCTGTGCCTTGCCACTCTTGGGTGGCAGCGGTTCCAAAGTGTCTTTACGAGGCCCTGTTCTTTCTGCGGTGGCCAGACTTGAGAAGGAACGGACCTCTACCACGGTCAGCATCCATCCAGAGAACGACCCAGCCGAAACGCGGAATATGTCTCCTATGGCGATGCGATGGTGGGAGCCGAGACTGAGGACAACCTGCTGTTTCTCCTCGTCCCTGTGAGTAACATACGCAAGGCCATGTTTGCCAAGAGCGATGCTGCCGCCTACAGGCACCGCCTGTTCATTGCTATACAGCAGGATATCTTCGGCTTTGTCGGTATGGACGATGACTTTGGCCCTGACGCTATATAGCCCTTCACTTGGGAAATAGGGCGTCGTGTTATAATAGTGTTCCGATTTGAGGTATCGGCCCTCTGCCTTCCAGGTGACACTGAATTCCTCACCGGCAGAAAGAGTAGTCCTGGGCCTGGGAGACACCTGTTCAAAACCCTCCGTTTGAGCACTTGGTGGAAGAAGTTCGGGGAATGTCAAAAAGCACAACTTGGTCTTAAGCCATTCGGCATAGCTTTCTGATTTGCTGTCGTAAGGAGCCTTTCCAACCAGTGTGATTGGCCTGGATCCTGTGTTGACAATCCGAATGCGAACCGTATATGAGTCTTTGCCGTGGCTGGAGGTGGCCTGTATGTCCAAGCCCATCCTCAGACCCTCGACCTGGGGACCAAGTGTATTAATGTCCTGCTTTGGATGAGATTTCATGCCCAGCAATAACAGCAAGACAGTTATGCTCCCGGAGACTATTAAACATCGTTTCTGTTCCATAGAATATGCTCCTTAGATACTGTTCAGGCATCAGGCACTTTCAAATGAAAACCATCAGGAGTCTCTGCCCAGATGACCTCAGTGTAATTATACATCCACGAGTGTATTTTAGATGTAAAAAGTATGTAAAAAATGGCCGCCGTTGGTTCTTACCAGAAAGATGATATTCTGATGATTCCGGCTTCTCGCTGATCCTGACGGGAAGATTTTATAGTAGTTTTATGCTTTTTATGTCAACTGAAAAGGTAGAATGAACGTCTGCATACATAGGATAGTGGCTCTGTCACTCGATACTATCGATAGAATTGAAGGGCGTATATAATGAGGTTTAGTGTTATTTGTTCGGTTAGCACGATGTTGGCTATTGTGTTCATTTCAGGCTGCATGCCCAAACCTGAACAGGACACTCTTTGGCAAGACATTACTGCAAAGCCTGAAACATCTGACATGGCTAAGGCTGTTTCCATCGGTGTTGCAACGCTTGCAAAAGAATTGCAATCCCCAGTCGAGTACAAGCTCACCAGTGTACAACAGATTTATTACGAAGGCAAATATATTTGGCGTATCACCTTCAAACCCAAGAAACTCCTTCCCGCAGATCCATCGTCACAACCGATCGGTGCAGGTGGCGAGGTTTTCATAAATATCGATCTCGACACGAAAGAAACAGTCGTCAGATACGGAGAATAAAATCAAGAAGTTGCTTTTGTCAGGATTTTGGATAGGTTGATGGAGGAAATTAAATAAGGGGCCGGCATAATCTGAGGATTTTGGGCGGTTTTCAGGAATGAGTCTTTTAGGTGAGGAGCCGTTGATTTAATCGAGGCGGATTCCCTGCTGCTGCAGCCACTTTTTCAAATCACCCATTTCGCTGTCGAAAATCTCGTTGTCGTAATCCTCTTCCAGCTTTTGGATGTTGTTGGCCAATTCAGGCTGCTCCTGAACGATATCGTTTAATTTCTTTTCGAACCCATCGCTGATTGCCCTTAGGTCATCAAGGTCGATTTGCACCCCCAGGATACCCATCAGCCGTCTTGTCATCGCCTCGATACATTTGGGATTCCTG
>JAOUFU010000255.1 GCA_029858035.1 Phycisphaerae bacterium | reverse complement strand
TCGCCGGCCGCCCGGTGCGCGCGATCACGTTCGCCATCGTGAACGTCTTGCCCGATCCGGTCACGCCGAGCAGCGTCTGGAACGCCAGTCCGTCATTGATCCCCTCCACCAGCTGCGCGATGGCCGTGGGCTGGTCGCCAGCCGGTTCAAACGGCTGGTGCAGGCGATAGGGGCTGTCAGGGAAGGTGATGACGTTCATGGTGAGGGGCGTATTGTACGAGGAATGAAGCGATAACCGAAAATAGCGTTTGACCTGCATAAACTCTTTGTTTGTTGTTCAGCCATGATTCGCAACTTCGCCAGCGCAGAGACGGAGCAATTCTTTGTCTGCAGCAAATCCCGGAGATTTCCGCCGGTGATACACAATCGCACGGCGATGCGTTTGACGCAGCTGGACATCGCCACACGCATTGAAGATTTACGCTAGCCGTCATCAAACAGGCTGGAACCGCTGGAGCATGACCGTGCCGGCTAATAGAGCATACGCATCATCGACCAATGTCGCGTGTGCTTCCGTTTTGAAAGCGGCGATGCTTACGATGTCGAGATCGTTGATTACCATTTAAGGAGAGCCATCATGGCAACAAAAGGACTGCCCGCAATCCATCCGGGAGAATATTTGAGCGAAACCCTGAGCGAGCTGAATATCTCGCAAGCCGAATTCGCCCGCGCCATCGGCGTCTCACCGATGCGCATCTCGCACATCATCAAGGGTACACGCCCAGTGACGGCTGAGCTGGCGTTGTTATTCGGGAAAGCCTTCGATCAGGCACCGCAATACTGGCTAAACCTGCAAGCAGCTTATGATTTGAAAACGGCGGAAGCCAGCCTGGGCAAGCTGCTCAATAATGTGCATTTGCTGACACATGCGTGACCACAAAACTTAGCTCCTTAGCTAAATTCAGAATAAACGAATTTAACCCGATCCTTTTAATTTGACTACCAGCTCCTGCGCCTGTCCTTGACAATAGTTGCAAGACACTACTGACTTATGATAGAACATCAAACGGCGGGTAGAATAAAAAGTAACTTATTCTTTTAAAAAGCTAAATTACCATGCTTCTTAAACATTCTTTGCGCCGGTTACGGATATAACGCCGTTGAATAGCTACCGATTGATAAACCTTAAATTAAGGAGGGGAAAATGGGGTACGCATTAAATCAAATCACAGCACTTCCGTTTGGCACAATCATAGGCGGGCCGATGAAGGCGGCCATTGAGGCGCAGGCGCTTGCCGCAAAATCCACGATAGATTTTATCCAGGCCGTCGGTTTTAAGCCTGTAGATGAAGATGCCGATCCGTTTTTTTCCGGAACTGATGACGGGTCTGCCGACATTGGGGATGTCAGGTATGTCACTTTCAAGTATACGGTTTTTGATGAGGTGGCAAATACAAATAAGTTGGCTTCTCTTGAAGTACCCATTCTGACCATTGTACCCATTCCATTCATCCGAATCGATGAGATGTCCATCGACTTTATGGCAAAAATCTCGGAAACAATTACAAATACCCATACCGATCAGGATTCTTCTGATGCTAAAGCTTCGTTAAGCGCAAAATACGGGGGAAAGTGGTGGACTCCCGTCAGCATTGGTTTTAATGCCTCCTATTCCAGCCGGCATTCTTCGAGTACTGAGGCGAATTCGCGTTATCAGACAGAGATGACGATGAATGTGCGGGTGCGGGCGGTGCAGGATGAATTACCCGCAGGGATGTCGAGAATCTTGAACATGCTCGAAACCCTGATTAAGCAAAACCCCGTGACTACATTAAGCAAAACCCCGTGACTACTTCATAGCCCGCAGGTACAACGCAGTAATTAAAGAATGTATCTCTGCAAGAATAAAATAAGACAATCAATTGAGCCGAACAAAACTCCCGGTGCCTGCCGGGAGATAGTTGCTAAAGCGTAGAATAGTAAATAACAAACACTTTGTCAGTTGAATTTAACGGTTCGTTTTTTATATAGGGGAAACAATCCAGATGGCACAATTGCATAACATTATTGGCGCTATCTTGCGAGATATCGCACAATCGCGAGTCACCTCTGATTTGTTTTCGCGCAAAGTGAGCCAGTATTATGAACAGGATTCTCTTCTCAGGCTTTTTCCAGTACCCCGATCTGAAATAAGATCGGTTGAACTGGAACTTAAATTTTGTATTTCTGAGATAGCTATAGATCCTGACCGCAATGAGGAGCGGGACGCTAAAATCAGCCAGATATTCGAGCGCTACAGCGAATCAATTACAGAAGAAATACTCTTAAAATTAAGAGGCTCTTCGACTATTCAACAGATCGCTGAATGGATCGACCTGATAAATAGTCTTGATACTCTTCAGATGCGAAACGATATAAAGATAAAACTCCTGAGTTTCTTCGAGGAGAAATCTTCAACATTTCTGACGGTGACGAGTGAAAACGACAGCATAAATATTGAATTTAACGAGGAGATAGTAAAAGACGGTATTGCCGAAATCATAAACACCCTTATTTATTCACGAGCAGATATCCAATCCTTAACTGCAAAATACAGTGATAAAAGGCTATTAACCAGTGTAAAAACCTATGTTACTAACGGATGCCGTGAACAAATTGAATCGATGAACAAAGAGCTGGAATTTCTGGAATTCGCGCAGGAGTTCAAAGTCGAGGTGGATATAACCTCGGACAAAATCCAGGCCATGCCGGAAACTGCCATCTCATCAATTAAAATCATATCCGATATCAAAAACTATACATGGTCTCAGGTAGAAGAAAAAGACGGTAAAATCATCAGGCGTCTGGTGCCTGAATAAAAACAGGAGCACACATGGCCCGGCAAATCAGTGAATTTCAATCCCTTCCCCTGCATCAGATACTCGGTTCGCCGTTGCTGGCAATGGTGCAGGGGCAGGCGCAGGCGGCGCAGGCTACGGCAGAGTTTATTGAACGGATAGGCTTCAAGCGTTCCGCCACGGATACTGGCGATCAACTGGGTGAATTGCGAATGGTCACCTTTACCTACCAGAAGCCGGATGAAGCGGGCGGAATGCAAACCTATAAAATCGAAATCCCTTTACTTTCGCTGGTCCCCATTCCGGGGATACAGATTAAAGAAGGCGAACTCGAGTTTAATATCAAGGTGACCGACATTCAAACCTCCACGACAACCACAGCGCTGAGCAGCCCAGATGCAGAAGCGGGCGACTGGCTTTCTCAGGGGCGCATCGAATTTCGCGCCGCGATGGGCAAACTGGAGTCCACCTCTTCGGAAAGACAGAGTACAGAACTGCAGATGAAGGTCAGGATGACGGTTGAGCAGGCTGATATTCCAGCCGGCATGTCGCACCTTTTCAGATTGATGGATCAGAGCATAAACAGCTCCGTTCAGGAGTAAAAGGTAAGCAAGGCTCGCCATGTCATTATGGTCGCTGATAAAAGAAAAAATCATCGCCTGGCTGAGCGATGATGTAAAAAAACCGAAACCTGTCGTTACAAAAACCCCTGCAAGCTACGATCCGGGGCTGAATTGCCCGCAGTGTAAATTCAAGATGCGGCTGAGCATGGGGGCGCTCTTGGGCGGCAAGCCCATAGTCTGCCCCGCCTGCGGATTGTCCCTGACAGTAGACCGGGAGCGGTCCAAGGGGTGCTTGAATGAATTGAAAAAAGTAAACGATGCCATCCAGAAAGTGGAAGAGGCAAAGCGATTGAGGTAGGGAGATATGTCCAAAAGTGGTGTTCCAGTTTATTTTGCCTCAAAACACCCGTTTAAGGCGAAAATAAAGGATAAGCAAGATAAAAATGGTAACCTGGATGATTTCCTCAATGTGTTAATTGATTGGGGAAGGTCAGCCAGTAGCAAAATCTTTCAAAGAAATAATGCTCCTGATGATATATATAACAGAGTTAAGGATAAATTGGGGCCCTGGCCGACGGATGGGACATTTATTTTATATAGAAAGGCAGTGATGCTGGAAGTTTTAAGGGTTTTGGCAGGCTTTGAAAGTTCTTGGAACTGGAAAGAGGGTGTGGATGTAAACAGAATTAAAATAGAAAAAAAATCTAACTTTCCACCTGAAACAATGGAATCTGGAATATTTCAAATTTCTGCTAATTCAATGAGTTTTAATGGTATGGGAAATTATGTGATAGAAAACATTAAAAATTCAAAATTAAGGAAAGTATTTAATGAAAACATAATTTATAAATATTATATTTTTAGAATAAAATCTATGTCTTTTGATGGGATGTCGGATGAAGAAATTGCTAATAAATTAAATTATTTATCAAATCAGAGCAACACTATTCACAAAGCTGAAAACTTTGTTAAGGAATTTAATGCCTCCGTTATTCAAAAAGAATTCAGTAAAAAATTTGTTATTGGATACAGTGCAAGATTGTTACGTATTGCATCAAAGCATCATGGGCCCATACAGGGAAGCGGAATTAATAGCATTTATCCATATTTAAATAAAGAGGCAGTAAAAGAATTCATGAATCACCTTGAACCCCCCAGAGATTTTAATATTCATTGATGTATTATGAACGAAAATCTCCTCATTGATATCCCTTTTACGCAGCGCCAGATCAGCCGCACCGGGTTCGAAATTGTGGGTGATCAGCTCTCTCTAAATCCCGCTCTGCGAATCAAACTGAAAGAACACAATATCGTTATCAATGCAAGACTTGAAGGGGCGCTTGTTGCCTCGCCTCTGGAACTCAAATTCGGCGTCACAGAAGCAGGGAGCATAACCGAAAAAGAGTTTGAAATCTTTAATCGGGGGAATATCTCTCTGTGCGTTACGCAAATTGAAATCAGCAACCGCAACTTTTCGGTGCATCCCGATCAGTTGCTACCCATTACAATTCGACCCAAACAAAAAGGACTTATTCGATTGCGGTTTGCGCCAACTACACAAGAAAGAGTTGAGGGTAACCTGTTTTTTTTCAGCCACGGCCTGGTTCACCCGGGTATCAAACTCATTGGTAATGTGGATGAGGATGTTGTCCGTATCTCTCCGCCCTCTGTTGATTTCGGAAGAGTGAAAACGGGATTGACTGTTTCGCATCAGATACGCATCTGGAACCACTCATCCCTGCCTCTTAAAATTATTCGGAGAATCAGCACCAACGGCCGTTTTCATTTGATCGGCTCTATTCCGCAAACAATTGAGCCGCAACAATCGGTCTCTATTTGTATAGGGTTCACTGTAAAAGATGAATCAGAGCAAAAGGGAACCCTGGTGCTGGATGTCGAAGGCGTTTTTACTTCCCGGCTGATTGTGCCGCTTTTTGGCGAGGGGCAGGCGGTGTCTCCCTTTGGCGTTAATAATGAAATCATGCAAGCTGGCTTTGTGCCGGTCAAGGAGGCGGTGAATCGGATGATCGATCATGCCATTCTTTTGCGCCTGCCTGTTATTTCTGAAATACTGATGCAGTTTTTCATCTGTATTTCGAGACATGATCCGCTCTCCCTGATTCATCTCGGCGGCATCCGGTTATACACATTTCCCCGGGAGTGGCTAAACGCTCTGATGCGAAGTTTTGTTCTTGATCAGAATTCGGAAATGACTCTTGTATCAACCACTTCTTCCCGTCTGGATATATCAGCCTATCAGGGGATTTATACCTGGAGCTCTGCAACGGCAATGTTTACCCACACTGCCGGGGACAACGGCATTCGCATCATTTTTCCTGGGCCAGGTTCCTCAGTTAATGATTGCGAATTTCAGATCATCCAGTGCGAAGAAGCTTTATTCAATGAAGTTCAGGAGCCTTCCAATAAAATCTACAAACCGCAAAAAGTTCAGGTTTCTCTTCGTGAAAAACAAAATCTGATCGCGTCGCTCAATTTAAACATTCGCTACCATATTAACGGGCTTATCCAGCACTTATCGGGGGAGCTTAGTATTCCCCCTTTCAATTTATCTGTATCTCTGGATAGTTTGCGCGATAACGCCATACTGGCAAATGCCATAATGCATAAATTATCAACGCCGATTGCCGTGGCAAATTTGAGAGTGGCTTTTCAGGGAAGTGAAAAGATCGGCCCGGCAATACAGTTGATAGAGGGTAATTTAAAGGTAAATGATATTGAGATCAACGGGATGTTTGATATAACCAGGCAAAGCTCAACTGCGACAGAAATCAATCCCACGCCAAAGATCATACTGCTCGGTTTGTATAATAAAATGAAAATAGCAGAGTTGATAAGTGTTAGAGAAGTTAACCCTGAAGATCTGTCTGAAAGAGATGTTATGTATCTCAATTATGGTGTTGGAACAACAGAAAAATTGGATGACATATTAAATCCACTTAAGATGGCTCTGGCAACCGGGAAGAGAGCTGGGGAATAACTATTGATATTCTAGTCGCCCCTGATAAACCCCCTTTCATGCAGCAGCTGAATACTGCTAAAGCAAATCAGTATATTGCGATTGCGCAAGCTACTCTAATATTCGTCAAATCCGGGTGCACAATAACGCCAGTTGGCGCATAAACTTGCGCAGATTGTGGACTGTACCAAACAGCAACGCCTTGGTTGCCGACAGGCGCATCTGCTCGTTGATACTGGAATCCTTTTCGATATACACGTCGCGCGACGGCACATAGGCCTCGGGCTGGTAATAGTCGTAATAGGAGACGAAATTTTCGACCTTGTCCGCCGGATTGCTCGAAAACCTGGCAAGCCGGGTTAGCAGTTGCATCGCATACCCGACAAATCATACTTTGACAAATGC
>JAOUFU010000254.1 GCA_029858035.1 Phycisphaerae bacterium | reverse complement strand
TTTTGACCAAAACACCCGTAAGCCCGTCTGGAATAAGAACGTTTGGAAAGACTTCGGCGGCGACAAGGTTCCGGGATGGGGTATCTGCCAGAATCCGCTTATTTATAAAGACCTGCTGATACTGGCATCCCAAACCGAAAAAGCCGGTGTAGTTGCGTACGACAAGACCACCGGCAAAGTCAAGTGGTCATCCCCGGCTCTGCCCGGCAGGGTAGGTTACGTTACACCGGCAGTTGTGAACATCGACGGTCAGGACCAGCTTGTTATGATTACCGCCACATCTCGAAAAGAAGTCGGCGGACGCTCAGCACCGGCCGGCAGCGACAGCGAAGGCATTGACGGCATAATCCTCGGAATGGACATCAAAGACGGCAAAACACTCTGGACATACAAGGGCTTCCAATGTCGTATTCCAATCAATAATATCACCGCTGTCGGCGACGGCCGGCTTTTCATTAGCGGCGGTTACATGGCCGGCTCAGCCATGTTCAAGGTCACCAAAAATGATGGCGGTTATGTCGTGAAAGAAATCTATACTACGCAGGATTTCGGTACTCACGTCCATCCTTCCATACTCTACAAGGGACACTTCTACGGCCATGGCACTACCAACTCCCGACGGGACGGTATGACCTGCATGAGTGTTGACGGAAAGCTCAAGTGGAAGACCGGCCAATCGCCGGTTTTCGACAAGGGCGGTTTCATTCTTGTTGATGATCTTATTCTCAGCGTCGATGGAAGGGACGGCATCCTTTATCTCATTGAGCCCAATCCCGAAGGCTTTAAAAAGCTGGCAAGTGTGGACTTGCTCGACACGAAGGAATGCTGGGGCCCGCTGTCATTGTCAGACGGCAAGCTCCTGATCCGCGATCAGAAACAGATGAAATGTGTTGCCGTTCGATAGCTTTTCTGTTTGCGGTAATTTGATAATGATTATATAATTTGCGTTTGTACGTTCTTTCTTGTACTTTGTTTCGGTTACGAGTTGGAAGCCGGGAGTAAAGGATTACATGGATGGCGGTTTTCGTAGGGATTGACGAAGCCGGCTTTGGGCCGATTCTGGGCCCGCTGGTTGTATCATCGAGCACTTTTTCTCTTCCACATGATTTAATCGCAGACGACCTGTGGCAGATTTTGAGAAGAAGTCTGGCCAATAAGCGCAAACACCTTGCAGGCCGGCTGCTTATCACCGACAGCAAAAAGGCATACAGCAAATCGCTGGGTACCAAACATTTGAAGCGGACTGTCCTGGCGTGCCTGAAGTGCCTTGGGAAAGAGCCGACAACGCTAACTGAACTTATATCGCTGCTATGTCCGGATTGCCTTGAGCGGCTGGGTGACTATCCGTGGTATAAAGGAGTTGAGAGCTGCCGCATCGCGGCTGAACCGGCTGATATAAAATTGGCCTCAGCGGTGCTGAACGATGACCTGACAACAAATGGCATAAAATTGCTGGAATTAAAAAGCTGTTGTCTGGATGTTGGACATTACAACAAGATGGTCGGCACCGTAAAAAACAAAGCTCGTGTTCTTTTTACCGCTACGTCGCGACTTATAAAGAGTGCTTTTGATGAATTTGGGGGCGATGAATTGCAAATCATAGTGGATAGACAGGGCGGTCGGGTGCATTACCGCGCGACCTTGCAGCGGATGTTTGAAGGTATGGAGTTGGAGATTCTTTCCGAGAGCCCGGCGGCCAGCAGTTATGAGCTGGCCGCGGACGGCAGGAAGATGCGCTTGCATTTTGTAGTTGGTGCGGATGAGCGGTTTTTGCCGGTGTCGCTGGCCTCAATGGTGAGCAAATATTTGCGCGAGCTGCTGGTTGCAAATATAAACCGATACTTTGCAGGTTTCCATGCGGATTTGCGGCCCACCGCAGGTTACTGGAAGGATGGTTTGCGTTTTATCGAGGACTTGAAAACAAACATTCCTCATGTCAAATATGACCGCGAGCAGTTGGTCCGCTGCCGATGATTGGGCGGTGGAGCAATTATTTCTGCTCTAATTGTTCCATGAGGAGGCGGATGTTTTGTTTTTCGTCCTCGATAATCTTATCGATTGCACGTTCGCCTTCCGGATCGCGGGCGAAGTCCTTCAAACCTTCGTAAAATGCGATGGCCTCCTCTGCTCTTTTAACAGCGTCGTGAAGTACCTCTTTTTTTGTTTCCTGGCCGGTTAGCGCTTTGGCAGGTTCCGATTTGCTTCCGAGCCAGGTAAGACCAGCCATGACTTCGGGATTGGATAATACATAATCATTAGGGTCGAAAATTCCCAATGCGCCGGTCTTCTCAGAATATTCCTTTCTTCTCTGTGTGAGAATCTTCTCGTGTTTGGCCCTCCAGTTAGCCAGCTTATGATATATATCGCGAAGCTGTGAGTCATCGTAGAGTTCTGACGCTTTGAGGTAAAATCCGGCGGCGTTGTGCTCGATTTTTTCAGCTACTTCCAAAATCTCAAATACGCTGAATTTTTTTTCCATTGCCGTGCCTTCTAAAAGAGTTGGCAGTCTTTTCCCTGAAAAACACAGCCTTCAACCAATCATTATATTAAATTTAGTGATATCAAGGCTAAAAATCAAGGCAAATCGGCAAAAAAAATGGCAACTTTATGATTTCTCTAACTAAACTGAAATTTCCTATTGGCAGATTCTGACTTCGATGGCGCGGTCTTCTGCCGGCAGTATCCAGATTAAGTTCATTATGGGATTTTCCTGTTTAATTGGTTTTCGAAGACCTTGTAACTTTCTTGCCCAAATAGACAAAACACAACTCTTTGAAGACCGGTTTGGCCTTTTAGGTAATCTATAGTTGTTTTGAGCATTATTTCGGCACATCTTTGGATGGGGAAGCCAAAAATACCCGTGCTGATTGCCGGAAAAGCAATGCTTTTTAAGTGATTCTCATCGGCTACTTTAAGTGAATTCAGCGTCGCATTTTTCAGCTTTTCATCTTCATTTCCTTCACCCATCCGAGGCCCAACAGCGTGAATTACGTATTTTGCCTTCAGATTGCCTCCGGTGGTTATCGCGGCACCGCCTACGAAAGTTGGGCCTATTTTATTGCACTCTTGCTGGATTTCGGGGCCGCCTTTTTTCCTGATTGCTCCAGCTACACCGCCGCCCAGAACCAATTGAGCGTTGGCGGCATTGACAATGGCGTCGGTTTGCATTTCGGTAATATCGCCTTCGGTCAGTTCCAGGACGTGATTTTCGATATCTACTTTCAAAGTACCGAACTCCTTACCTTTTGTTTAACAGATTAGCATTTTCAAAGCGCAGTGAAAATAAAATTCCCACCCGGAGTCCTTAAAAAGAATAGCTCACTATCTTCCTGGGCCCTTATGACAAGTTCGGAAATTTTAATTATGTAGCGCAGGACTGCAAGGCTCTTGCAGTTTCCAGTGCCAGTGCCTGTTTTCCGGGCACTTTGCGGACGCGTTCAGCGAAGTCGTCCACCTCTTCGATTTTTTCGAAGCCGACGACCATTGCATCCACACATCCAAGGCCGAGCACGTAGCGGATCGAGTTGTCGCGTTGTTCGTCACTGTTGCGGAAGGACCCCTCGCCAATCAGCTTCATTCCCAGCACGCCCTTGCCTGCCTTATGCAGTTTTCTGACAACAGGTTCGACTTCCGCAACCGACGCGTCCATACTCTTGCCGTAAGCGTTGATTCGCACGTTCACGGAATCTACCCACGGCTCATCTGCCGCGGCCTGCAGGGCTTTTAGCGAATGGCACGATACGCCATGCGCACGGATGATGCCTTTGTGTTTGAGTTCGTCCAGGATGTCCATCTGCTTTCGCAATTCCTGCGGCCATTTCTCCGAGACGACGCAGTGCAGCAGGACCACGTCAATGTAGTCGGTTTTCAACTCCTTGCGGAAGCGATTGACGACCACGTCGGCGTCAGGGCGTTCCGGTTCAGGTATTCCGCCACCTCGCCACCAGATTTTTGTGTTAATCACATAATCCTGACGGGGCATTTTGCTCATCGCCGAGGCAAGGTAGGGGTGCGAACCGTAGAGGTCGGCGACGTCAAACAGCCGCACACCTCGCTCGTACGATTCCTTCAGTAAGCCTTCAAAAGTTTCTTTGCCCAGGCGGGTCTGGTTCGATTGGCGCCTGCTACCGCGCATACCAGTACCGAAGCCGACTCGGGTGACCTTGATTTTCGTTTTTCCCAACGGCACACGCTCATACGGGTCAAACGTTATGGATTTCTTTCTTGTGGCGTCCATGCAGCCTGATCCCAGCAGAAGTCCACCCACCCCCGCAATCGACCTGGTCAGGAATTCACGACGTTTCATCTTCATCGCAGTTTGCTCCTCAATTTTATAAATACATTGTTTATAGCGTTTCAAATGCAGATACTTACTACACAACTATATCGTTGAGTGCATCTGCCGGCAGAATACCAAAATCTTCGGCGTAACGCAAGCGCTTTGGGCAATCCTTTTCGCCCAAACTGAGCATTATATGCGGGCCGATTTTGACTTTTTACTTGACTTACGGAACTTCGCTGGTACATTGAACGTCAAAAGCTGACAGTATTTTTGGGACGCCGTTTTGTAAAAAGACCGCAAAATGGGATTCCTGCAAGTATGCTTGTATAGAGAGAAACCGGGTTGTCTAATTAAAGATGAAGGAGGTATGAACATGCCTATGAACCGTCGTACTTTTCTTAAAGCTTCCGTGGCCTCCGGTATGGCCCTGGCTGCGCCTAATATTCTAAGGGCCGCGGGCAGGAAGTACCGCACCGCCCTTATCGGTAGTGGGTGGTGGGGAATGAATATCTGCCGGGTTGCAATGCAGTCGGGCCAGTGCAAGATTGTCACTATGTGCGACGTTGACCGGAACCAGCTGGATCCTGCCGCCGGCGAGGTCGAGCGGCTCAGCGGTGACAAGCCGAAAAAGTATCAGGACTACCGGGAGCTTCTGGAGCGGGAAAAGCCGGAGATTGCTATTGTGGCCACGGCAGACCACTGGCATCCGCTGATTACCATCGCGGCCGTAAAGGCGGGGGCACACGTTTATGTTGAAAAGCCCATCTGCCATACCATAATGGAAGGCCGTGCAATGGTCAACGCCGCCCGTGCCGCCGATCGGGTGGTTCAGGTGGGAACACACCGACGTGTTTCGCCGCACAATGTTTCCGGTATGAAATTCCTGAAGGAAGGCAAGGCCGGCAAAATTGGTATGGTGCGGGCCTTTGTGCATTACGGAGGAGGTCCGGAGACACCAAAAGCAAATGAAGAACCTCACAAGGGCCTTGATTGGGATATGTGGTGCGGGCCCGGACCGCTGCGCCCATTTAACACCAAGATTCACCCGAAGGGCTTCCGCCAATTCCTCGACTACGGCAACGGCACATTAGGTGATTGGGGAATACACTGGATGGACCAGATCCTTTGGTGGACCGAGGAAAAGTATCCGAGGCGGGTATTTTCCACGGGGGGCCGGGCCATCAAAGGCCCCCCGGTTAATACGGCTGCGGCCCAGACGACCGATGCGCCGGACCACCAGGTCGTCAGTTTCGAGTTCGAAAACTTCACGGCGCTCTGGGAGCATAGGCAATTCGCGGCAAACAATACCGACAAAGGTGAAAATGTCGGCTGTTATTTCTACGGCACCAAGGGCATTTTGCACATAGGCTGGCAGGATGGATGGAGATTCTATCCGGTTGACAAAGGACAGAAAGTCATCCACGAGGAACCTAAGTTGCACGAGCCGGACCAGCAGAACATCCCTGAATTGTGGGCGGACTTCATGGACTGTATCAAGACAGGGAGACGACCCGTGTGCGATATCGAAATCGGTCAACGGTCGACGAACATGAGCCTGCTGGGAATGCTTTCGCTCAAGCTTGGCCGTAGCGTCGAGTGGGACGGTACGAAAGAAGTTATCATCGGGGACCCTGAGGCCAACAAGCTGCTGCGCCGCGAGTACCGCAAGCCGTGGATTTATCCGAAGGTATAGGAATTCCCATTTTGCAATAAATTGCAAAATGGGAATTCATTATATAGCTCTATCAGAAGCTAAAGTACCGTGCGCTCGGCGGTTCTTTGAACCATGTGCCGGTTGACATCCGGTTAAAGCTCCGACATTGGCTATAAGTCAGGTTGTAAGATGGCTTGTAATTCTTCCCTTATATTGTTCAGTTTTTCTAATGGAGCCTCAATTTCGGCTTTTGTTTCCGGAAGCAGATTGTCCGGTTTATCTATTACATAGGGTGTAATAAATACAATCAGCTCCTCGTTGCTTTCTACAATGTCGTTGTGACGGAACAGGCCGCCGGCCAAAGGCATGTCCCCCAACACGGGAATCTTGCGTTCGCTTTTGCTGTCTGTCTGGAAAAGGATGCCGCCCAGCATAAGTGTCTGGCCGTGCTGAATTATCATATTGGTGGTCGTATCCATTTCTGTCCTGATCGGCTGATTATTTTCCTTGTCCGCGGTAAGCTGTGAGAGAATCACATTTATAATCATGTCAACGTTGTTCTCAGGGGTGATACTTGGCCGGACCCGCAGGGTCATACCGACTTGCTGAAAATCGTAATTCTGTACGTTCCCCGCCGTCGCCGAGCTTGTCGCACTTGTTTGGAATGGAACTTTTTTACCTTTGAAGAACATTGCTTCTTCGTTGTCCTTTGTCCACAATGTCTGTTGATTGAGAATTTTTGCATTAGTTTGCTTCACTAAGAAATCAATCATGGCAGTGACGCCTATCATATCCGAACTAAATGTAAAGGCGCCGTGCTCTTCAAGATACCGAAGGCT
>JAOUFU010000253.1 GCA_029858035.1 Phycisphaerae bacterium | reverse complement strand
CAGGTATTTTTACAAGTTCTTCTTTTTGTCGTTTTTGGTGCCGGTTGTATTGTACCCGATTATTAAGTACCCGATTCTTCTGCTATATGGCCGGGAATGTCTGGATGTGGTCGGCTTTTCCCAGCTTTATGTTTTTATTATCCCGTTTTATTTTCTGGATACGATAGCGACCCATTTCATGATAAAGTATAAATTGAACAGGGAGATTAACATTAGTAGAATCGCATCTATGATTGCGGTAGTGGTTTTGTACGCGATACTTATTCCGCTGTATGGCATTAAAGGTGGTGTCATCTCTTCGATGCTGTATTTTGTGATACAAATTGTGATGAACCTGTTTTTGTTACGAGTAAGAAAGCCGGAGAACATTGTCGTTTAGAAAATGACAGAACGGATTGTTATTTTTGAGTGGGATGATTTATGGAGCCCGTGATAAAGATTGATCTGGATAAGGTTCTTGGCGGCGGGGAGCCGGTGGTTTTGGAGCTTGGCTGCGGCAGGCGTAAAAGGGCGGGAGCAATCGGCGTGGACAGAATCGATCTGCCGGAGGTGGACATCGTTGCCGATGTTGAGGAGGGGCTCGGGTTTTTGCCGGACGGCTGCGTTGACGAGATTCACGCCAAAAGTTTTTTCGAGCACGTGGAGAATTTCGAAGGATTGATGAGTGAAATTGTACGTGTGCTGAAGAAGGGAGGGAAAGTTTTTGTATTTGTACCGCATTTTTCAAATCCCTATTATTATTCAGACCCTACGCACAAGAGGTTTTTCGGGCTTTACAGTTTCTATTATTTTGTCGATTCCAAGTATCAATTGAAGCGAAAAGTGCCCGCTTATTATTTTGATACGAAGATAAGGATTTTGTCGCTGAAACTTGTTTTTGATTCGCCGTTTTTCTTTGGCAGGATTATCAAGAGGACGCTGGGGGTTATTTTCAACCTTAGCAGATTTTTCCAGGAGTGGTACGAGGAAGATTTTTGCTACCTTTTTCCGTGCTTTGGTCTGGAGATAGTATTTACGAAGGACGAATGAACCGCTTGGTACGGCGGGATTGAATAGGATAAATTCACAGGCTGTTTGAGATATAATTGATGAATGATGCAGAGCAACCTGCGGAAGAAATCACTGTGGCGGCGTTGACGGCCGGTACGAACATACCCTCTTCCCGCTTCCGGATGAGGCAGTACATATCCCGCCTTGCCGAGCATGGTGTGAATGTTCGAGAGCACCTGCCTTTTTCGGTGAAGACCCGCTATTTTCCGGGGCCATTCAAGGCGATGGTCAAGTTTGGCGGACTTTTTCGTTCGCGCGATTCCGACCTGGTCTGGATCAGCCGGGGATTTGTGGAAGGTTATGAAACTTTTGAGCGTTTGCTTAAGCGGCCGCGGGTATTGGATGTCGATGATGCGGTATGGCTTCGGGGGCCTTTCGGGGGGATCAGTATGCCTGATATCGCGCGGGCGATGGATGCCGTAGTAGCGGGGAATTCTTATCTGGCCGAGTACTTCGGCAGGTATTGTAAGAATGTCCATATTATTCCCACGGCGATAGACCTTGACAGGTATACTTTGCGTCCCGAGCCGACAAATGAAGAAGGTGAGAAATTCGTCATCGGGTGGACGGGTTCTTCGAGCAACTTTAAGTATCTCGACAGTATCGAGCCGGCGCTTGCGCGATTTATCGAGGGGCATGACGGGGCGGAATTGGTTTTGACAGCCGACCGTCCGTGGGAATATAAGCTGCTGGCTGATGAGAAGGTGAAGTTTGTTCGGTGGAGTGTGGAAGATGAGATCCGTGTATTGCATTCGATGTCTGTAGGTATTATGCCGCTGGCAGACGACAAATGGACACGTGGGAAATGTGCTTTCAAGATGCTGCAGTATATGGGTGTGGGACTGCCAGTTATTGTTTCACCCGTGGGTATGAATCGGGATGTTTTGGATAAGGGGGAAATCGGGCTGGCGGCGAGCACCGAGGAAGAATGGTACGATGCTTTGGTGTCGCTTTATAAGGATAAGTCACTTGGGTTGAAGTTGGGGCTGGCGGGCCGTAAGGTGGTAGAGCAGTTCTACAACGCCGACATCATTGCAAGTGAGCTGGCGGACATATTTAAGTCTCTTGCCGGAAGATAAATCCACTTTTTAAGTGTTTGAAAAGTGTAAGTACCTGCCTACTTAATTTTGCGGCCCCTGAGGACAAAGTGGCTGAATGTCAGGTAGTTGCTGACGGGATTATCGAGCAGGATTCCCGCCCAGGGTACAATATACGGGACGTACCAGTTGTGACAGAAATCACCGAAGCCATTCTCGGCTAAAAGCCGGCGCCAGGCGCCGAGTGTCTGGTGCGTCTTCCAGTTTATCGTCGGCGCAAGGGGCGAACGCAGCCCCAAATCGCCAAAGAGGTTTCTGCGGCCTGCGTCGCAGAGAACGACCCATCCGTTTGGTTTGAGCACTTTTGCGATTTTAGCGATGACCCGGCTTTGAGACTCGCGAGCGGCTTCGTCACGCCGGATATCGGATGTCACCTCTCGAATGTGGTTGATACTGTTGTAGAGCAAAATCAAATCGAAGGGCGTTTCGGTGCTGTATGCCATAAAGTCTGTCGGCTCAAGTATGCATTGTTCCAATCCGAGCTCTTCTCGGATTTTCGAGAATGTCTGAGTCGAACCGGAAGTGCTGCCGGAGGCCTCGGGATCCAATCCAACAACCTCTTTGGCACCGCAAAGGGCGGCGTAAAAGGTTGTAGTGCCTTTGCCGCAGCCTACGTCGAGCACTCGGGCGTCCTTGAGCATGGGTAGGCAAGGGCCAAAAAAGCGGTGCATATGCCACTTAAGGCTGACGAGCTTTTTTCCTACAAGCTCTGCAAGACGTTCAATTCTGGCCTGCTCTTTTTCTTCTGTAGAAAACTTATTATCCTTTTCTATTTTGTTACTCCTTTTGTTCTTCGAGTGCCAGCGCTTGGGATAAATATCATGCTCTGCCGAGTTTAATTACTCTTAACATATCGAGTCTTATTTTTGGTTTTGGGCAATCCGAATAAAGCAACTTTTATATTGCTCTATAATTTTGGTAATGTCGTGATTTTCTATCGCATATTTTCTGGCGTTTTTTCCTAATTCGATGTAGCGTTCCTGTTCGAGCATACCTTTAAGAGAATCGACAAATTTTTCCCAGTCGCCGTTTGCACACATGCCGCAGTTATACTTATCGATGAACCCATCGGGATTGACATTCAATGACAGGATGGGTGCAGCCCACTTGCATGCCTGGATAAAGGTGTTGGGAAAGCCTTCGTAGTCGCTTGTATTAACGAGCATTCTGGCCCGCTGGAAATACTCGCGGATTTTACGAAAGGGAACCCGTGGTATAAACTCCAGGTTCGTGATTTGTTGAGCCTTGGCTACCAGGCTGTCATATCCGGTATCTTTGATTGCCTTCTGGCATATCATAGTAAACTGCTGTTGGGGCATTTGTTTAGCCAGTTCCAGAAACAACTCGGCGCGCTTTACCTTGGCGCTGCGGCCTACCCACAGAATTGTATCCTGCTCCTTTTGTACCAACGGCGGCAGTTGGTGGGGATTTTTTATGACCTGTGCGGAGACGCCGACAGTTTCGGCAAGGTTTTTGGCGTCTTTTTTGTTCTGAGCGATTACGGCGTCCGCATGTCGAAGCGACCAGATAAATCCTTTGCCGCGGAAGAAGTTCTTTTTTATGAACGTTCCATCGGATTCTATCTCGCTGGCAGTGCGGTAAACGAAACTGCGTCCGTATCGTTTACAAAACAGCGCAACCTCGGTTGTCACGGCAGAGGGAAATTTTCGGACGTATATTTGCGCATCAGCTGTGCGAAGGGCCTTCCAGAGGCGGCAGGTTGCCGAGACCCGCTTTTTGTTGAAACCCAGAGTCTTGATGAGCGTGACACCCTCTCTGGTTTCTATCGGATCCTGTCCATAGTCTGCCACGATGCAGCTTACATGGTAATTCGGGTCCTTGGCCAGCTCTTTTGCGATATAGTAGAAATCCACTTCGGCCCCTCCAATGACGCCCTTAACCTCGGGATTGAAGAGCGTATAGGCCCTCAAAATAACAAAGCAAACCCGAATAGGTTTTACTTGTTCGGCTGTCATGTTTGAGCGGGTCCTTTCACATGTAGCATAGCTGTCTTACCTGGATTGAGGCACACAAGGTTTATCAACCGGAGTTGTCAAATTGCACTTAACCAGTTTTTCGAAAAGCTCTTTATATTGCCGTACAATCTTTGTCACATCGTGATATTCCTCGACGTACTTTTTTCCGTTAACTCCCATTTTCACACAGCGGTCCTCCTCGAGCAGGGATCTGAGCGAATCGACCAACAGTTGCCAATCGCCGTTGCAGCTTATGCCGCAATTGTGTTTATCTAAAAAACTATCCGGATTTACGTTCAAGGACAAAATGGCTGTGGCGCTTTTGCATGCCTGGATGAAGGTGTTGGGGAATCCCTCATAGTTGCTCGTATTTACAAACACCTTTGCCCGCTGGAAATACTCGTGGATTTTATGAAATGAGATCCGCGGTATAAATTCAAGGTTTTTGATTTTTTTTGCCGCGGTTACAAGTTTGTCATATTGTCTTTCATTGTCCGCCCTCTGGCAGATCATGGTAAATTGCATTTGGGGCAGTTGTTTTGCCAATTCCAAAAATAATTCCGGGCGTTTAACAGTCGCACTTCTTCCGACCCATAATATTTTGTCCTGCGGCTGTTGTTGAAGCGGGAGCAGCCGATGTGCATTTTTTATTACCTGCACAGGAGCATTTGTGATTGCAGAAAGATTGTTCGCATCTGTTTCGTTCTGGGCAAGTACGGCATCGGCGTGTCTCAGCGACCAGACAAAGGCTTTGCCGCGAAGGTAGTTTTCCCGCAGGTAGGTTCCATCACATTCCACCGTGCTGGCGGTGCGGTATACAAATCTTCGTCCATAACATTTGCAAAATAAGGCGACCCCCGTGGTTACCGCCGAGCATAGTTCTCTGATGTATATTTGGGCGTCGGCGGTGCGCAGCGCCCTCCAAAGACGCAGACTTGGCATTGCAAGATTGCCGCTAAAATCCAAACTTTTGATAATGGTGACCCCTTCCCGGACCTCAATTGGTTTCTGTCCATAGTCGGCGGTTATGAAGCTTATTCTGTAATTTTTGTCCTTTGCCAGTTCGGTTGAAAGATTATAGAAATCGACTTCTGCTCCTCCGAAGAGACTTTCTGTCTCCTGATTAAAAAGCGGATAGGCCTTAAGCATGATGAAGCAAACGCGAATGGGCTGAACTGCTTCGGCAGTCATGGTCCGGTTACTCCTATTATCTTCTGTGTTGCTGTAGTCCCTGACAAACTATTCATCCGATTGTTTTATCTTCGCACTGGAGAAGTTTTTCAAAAAGCTCCTTATACTGTTTTATAATCTTTTTCAGATCGTGACGTTCCCGGACGTACTTTTTTCCGTTCGCGCCAATTTCCATGTATCGGTCCTCCTGAAGCATATCCCTGAGCGAATCAAGCATCTGCTGCCAATTGTCATCACAGCTGATACCACAGTTATGCCTTTTTATAAAATCGTCGGGATTGACGTTCAGCGACAATATCGGGGTGGCACAATTACATGCCTGAATAAATGTATTCGGAAAGCCTTCCGAATCGCTCGTATTCACAAATACTTTAGCTTGCTGGAAGTAGCTGTTAACGCCGGCGAAAGGCACGGCCTGAATAAATTGCAGATTTTCTACCTTCTCGGCTTGAGCGAGCAAGGCCTTGTAATCTTGGTCGCCTGTTGCTTCCTGGCAAATCATGGTAAAGGTTTCGTCAGGGAAATTATTAGCCAGTTTTATAAAAAGCTCGGGTCTTTTCAGATGGGTGCTTCGGCCGACCCATAGTATCGTATCGCGTTTCTTATGACCTGATTCGAGCAGCGGCTGGCCGTTAGGGATTACCATCGAATCAATGCCGATAGAGTTATGCATATTTTCTTTATCTATCTCGTTTTGTACAATGACGGCCCCAGCCTTGTGCAGAGACCAGGAAAAAGCTTTCTTTAACAGGCGTTGTCCCTTTAGGAAAGCTCCATCGCATTCACCCTGATTAGCCGTGCGATAAACGAATGTTCTTTTGTGCGAGCTGCAAAAAAGTGCAACCAGGATCGTGCCCCATGAGACTGCTTCCTGGAAATATATATGAGAGTCGGCAGCGTGCATAGCCTGCCAGACCCTGGCAGCGCCGGTGAGGGAGTTTTTATTAAAAGTCAAACTTTTGATGACCCTGACAGCCTCAATGGTCTCGATATTCTCCTGTCCATAATCGGCGGTGATAAAACTGACTTCAAAGTTCTCGTCTTTTGCCAGCTCCGTGGCAAGAAAATACAGGTCCACCTCCGCGCCGCCGAAGACTTTTTTAACATCGGGATTAAAGAGCGGGTATGCTTTTGGAGCAATGAAACAAACTTTTGTTACTCTTGAATTATCGGGCGAACTCATCAACATAAAACCTTACTGACTGATAATCCTTTCGTCTTAACGAATATACCTTATGGCCCGGCCAAGTCAATTGAAACATTTTGTGCCTGTGTTTGTTCGATTGAGGTCATCAGCACACATTTCCATCATCGGTCAGCCCGCCTGTTTTCTTGATTATTCTGTAATTGACTTATCCTGCGTTTGCGTTTGGCGCGCAAAAAAAGCGTGTCCTCATTTATTACGAGGCCGCGCCATCGCGGTTGATGTCACTTGTGATTGGCCATCCACTTTCTTATCGGATTCATTATGGTCCTGG